>NZ_JPFY01000008.1:0-157500 GCF_000722755.1 Streptococcus mitis
ATAACTCAGGTCCGTTGGTCAAGGGGTTAAGACACCGCCTTTTCACGGCGGTAACACGGGTTCGAATCCCGTACGGACTATGGTATGTTGCGGGTGGAACACTTGATGAAAAAAGATTAAAAAAGTTTCAAAAAAGTGTTGACAAGAAAAAGCAGCTGTGATATACTAATATAGTTGTCACTTGAGAGAAGCGAGTGACAAAGACCTTTGAAAACTGAACAAGACGAACCAATGTGCAGGGCACTACAACTAAGATTGTAGTACTGAACAATGAAAAAACAATAAATCTGTCAGTGACAGAAATGAGTGAGAACTCAAACTTTTAATGAGAGTTTGATCCTGGCTCAGGACGAACGCTGGCGGCGTGCCTAATACATGCAAGTAGAACGCTGAAGGAGGAGCTTGCTTCTCTGGATGAGTTGCGAACGGGTGAGTAACGCGTAGGTAACCTGCCTGGTAGCGGGGGATAACTATTGGAAACGATAGCTAATACCGCATAATAGTAGATGTTGCATGACATTTACTTAAAAGGTGCAATTGCATCACTACCAGATGGACCTGCGTTGTATTAGCTAGTTGGTGGGGTAACGGCTCACCAAGGCGACGATACATAGCCGACCTGAGAGGGTGATCGGCCACACTGGGACTGAGACACGGCCCAGACTCCTACGGGAGGCAGCAGTAGGGAATCTTCGGCAATGGACGGAAGTCTGACCGAGCAACGCCGCGTGAGTGAAGAAGGTTTTCGGATCGTAAAGCTCTGTTGTAAGAGAAGAACGAGTGTGAGAGTGGAAAGTTCACACTGTGACGGTATCTTACCAGAAAGGGACGGCTAACTACGTGCCAGCAGCCGCGGTAATACGTAGGTCCCGAGCGTTGTCCGGATTTATTGGGCGTAAAGCGAGCGCAGGCGGTTAGATAAGTCTGAAGTTAAAGGCTGTGGCTTAACCATAGTACGCTTTGGAAACTGTTTAACTTGAGTGCAAGAGGGGAGAGTGGAATTCCATGTGTAGCGGTGAAATGCGTAGATATATGGAGGAACACCGGTGGCGAAAGCGGCTCTCTGGCTTGTAACTGACGCTGAGGCTCGAAAGCGTGGGGAGCAAACAGGATTAGATACCCTGGTAGTCCACGCCGTAAACGATGAGTGCTAGGTGTTAGACCCTTTCCGGGGTTTAGTGCCGTAGCTAACGCATTAAGCACTCCGCCTGGGGAGTACGACCGCAAGGTTGAAACTCAAAGGAATTGACGGGGGCCCGCACAAGCGGTGGAGCATGTGGTTTAATTCGAAGCAACGCGAAGAACCTTACCAGGTCTTGACATCCCTCTGACCGCTCTAGAGATAGAGCTTTCCTTCGGGACAGAGGTGACAGGTGGTGCATGGTTGTCGTCAGCTCGTGTCGTGAGATGTTGGGTTAAGTCCCGCAACGAGCGCAACCCCTATTGTTAGTTGCCATCATTCAGTTGGGCACTCTAGCGAGACTGCCGGTAATAAACCGGAGGAAGGTGGGGATGACGTCAAATCATCATGCCCCTTATGACCTGGGCTACACACGTGCTACAATGGCTGGTACAACGAGTCGCAAGCCGGTGACGGCAAGCTAATCTCTTAAAGCCAGTCTCAGTTCGGATTGTAGGCTGCAACTCGCCTACATGAAGTCGGAATCGCTAGTAATCGCGGATCAGCACGCCGCGGTGAATACGTTCCCGGGCCTTGTACACACCGCCCGTCACACCACGAGAGTTTGTAACACCCGAAGTCGGTGAGGTAACCGTAAGGAGCCAGCCGCCTAAGGTGGGATAGATGATTGGGGTGAAGTCGTAACAAGGTAGCCGTATCGGAAGGTGCGGCTGGATCACCTCCTTTCTAAGGATAAGGAACTGCGCATTGGTCTTGTTTAGTCTTGAGAGGTCTTGTGGGGCCTTAGCTCAGCTGGGAGAGCGCCTGCTTTGCACGCAGGAGGTCAGCGGTTCGATCCCGCTAGGCTCCATTGGTGAGAGATCACCAAGTAATGCACATTGAAAATTGAATATCTATATCAAATAGTAACAAGAAAATAAACCGAAAACGCTGTAGTATTAATAAGAGTTTATGACTGAAAGGTCAAAAAATAAGGTTAAGTTAATAAGGGCGCACGGTGGATGCCTTGGCACTAGGAGCCGAAGAAGGACGTGACAAACGACGATATGCCTTGGGTAGCTGTAAGTGAGCGATGATCCAGGGATTTCCGAATGGGGGAACCCAACAGGTACTACCTGTTACCCGCATCTGTTAAGGATGTGAGGAGGAAGACGCAGTGAACTGAAACATCTAAGTAGCTGCAGGAAGAGAAAGCAAAAGCGATTGCCTTAGTAGCGGCGAGCGAAACGGCAGGAGGGCAAACCGAAGAGTTTACTCTTCGGGGTTGTAGGACTGCAATGTGGACTCAAGGATTATAGAAGAATGATTTGGGAAGATCAGCCAAAGAGAGTAATAGCCTCGTATTTAAAATAGTCTTTGTACCTAGCAGTATCCTGAGTACGGCGGGACACGTGAAATCCCGTCGGAATCTGGGAGGACCATCTCCCAACCCTAAATACTCCCTAGTGACCGATAGTGAACCAGTACCGTGAGGGAAAGGTGAAAAGCACCCCGGGAGGGGAGTGAAATAGAACCTGAAACCGTGTGCCTACAACAAGTTCGAGCCCGTTAATGGGTGAGAGCGTGCCTTTTGTAGAATGAACCGGCGAGTTACGTTATGATGCGAGGTTAAGTTGAAGAGACGGAGCCGTAGGGAAACCGAGTCTGAATAGGGCGCCTTAGTATCATGACGTAGACCCGAAACCATGTGACCTACCCATGAGCAGGTTGAAGGTGCGGTAAGACGCACTGGAGGACCGAACCAGGGCACGTTGAAAAGTGCTTGGATGACTTGTGGGTAGCGGAGAAATTCCAAACGAACTTGGAGATAGCTGGTTCTCTCCGAAATAGCTTTAGGGCTAGCGTCGACATTAAGATTCTTGGAGGTAGAGCACTGTTTGGGTGAGGGGTCCATCCCGGATTACCAATCTCAGATAAACTCCGAATGCCAATGAATTATGGTCGGCAGTCAGACTGCGAGTGCTAAGATCCGTAGTCGAAAGGGAAACAGCCCAGACCACCAGCTAAGGTCCCAAAATAATTGTTAAGTGGAAAAGGATGTGGGGTTGCACAGACAACTAGGATGTTAGCTTAGAAGCAGCTATTCATTCAAAGAGTGCGTAATAGCTCACTAGTCGAGTGACCCTGCGCCGAAAATGTACCGGGGCTAAAACAATTTACCGAAGCTGTGGATACCTTTATAGGTATGGTAGGAGAGCGTTCTATGTGTGATGAAGGTGTACCGTGAGGAGTGCTGGAACGCATAGAAGTGAGAATGCCGGTATGAGTAGCGAAAGACAGGTGAGAATCCTGTCCACCGTAAGACTAAGGTTTCCAGGGGAAGGCTCGTCCGCCCTGGGTTAGTCGGGACCTAAGGAGAGACCGAAAGGTGTATCCGATGGACAACAGGTTGATATTCCTGTACTAGAGTATGTAGTGATGGAGGGACGCAGTAGGCTAACTAAAGCAGACGATTGGAAGAGTCTGTCTAAGCAGTGAGGTGTGATATGAGTCAAATGCTTATATCTGTAACATTGAGCTGTGATGGGGAGCGAAGTTTAGTAGCGAAGTTAGTGACGTCACACTGCCAAGAAAAGCTTCTAGCGTTTAAACATACTCTACCCGTACCGCAAACCGACACAGGTAGTCGAGGCGAGTAGCCTCAGGTGAGCGAGAGAACTCTCGTTAAGGAACTCGGCAAAATGACCCCGTAACTTCGGGAGAAGGGGTGCTGACTTTACGTCAGCCGCAGTGAATAGGCCCAAGCAACTGTTTATCAAAAACACAGCTCTCTGCTAAATCGTAAGATGATGTATAGGGGGTGACGCCTGCCCGGTGCTGGAAGGTTAAGAGGAGTGCTTAGCGTAAGCGAAGGTATGAATTGAAGCCCCAGTAAACGGCGGCCGTAACTATAACGGTCCTAAGGTAGCGAAATTCCTTGTCGGGTAAGTTCCGACCCGCACGAAAGGCGTAATGATTTGGGCACTGTCTCAACGAGAGACTCGGTGAAATTTTAGTACCTGTGAAGATGCAGGTTACCCGCGACAGGACGGAAAGACCCCATGGAGCTTTACTGCAGTTTGATATTGAGTGTCTGTACCACATGTACAGGATAGGTAGGAGTCTAAGAGATCGGGACGCCAGTTTCGAAGGAGACGTTGTTGGGATACTACCCTTGTGTTATGGCCACTCTAACCCGGATAGGTGATCCCTATCGGAGACAGTGTCTGACGGGCAGTTTGACTGGGGCGGTCGCCTCCTAAAAGGTAACGGAGGCGCCCAAAGGTTCCCTCAGAATGGTTGGAAATCATTCGCAGAGTGTAAAGGTATAAGGGAGCTTGACTGCGAGAGCTACAACTCGAGCAGGGACGAAAGTCGGGCTTAGTGATCCGGTGGTTCCGTATGGAAGGGCCATCGCTCAACGGATAAAAGCTACCCTGGGGATAACAGGCTTATCTCCCCCAAGAGTTCACATCGACGGGGAGGTTTGGCACCTCGATGTCGGCTCGTCGCATCCTGGGGCTGTAGTCGGTCCCAAGGGTTGGGCTGTTCGCCCATTAAAGCGGCACGCGAGCTGGGTTCAGAACGTCGTGAGACAGTTCGGTCCCTATCCGTCGCGGGCGTAGGAAATTTGAGAGGATCTGCTCCTAGTACGAGAGGACCAGAGTGGACTTACCGCTGGTGTACCAGTTGTCTTGCCAAAGGCATCGCTGGGTAGCTATGTAGGGAAGGGATAAACGCTGAAAGCATCTAAGTGTGAAACCCACCTCAAGATGAGATTTCCCATGATTTTATATCAGTAAGAGCCCTGAGAGATGATCAGGTAGATAGGTTAGAAGTGGAAGTGTGGCGACACATGTAGCGGACTAATACTAATAGCTCGAGGACTTATCCAAAGTAACTGAGAATATGAAAGCGAGAGGTTTTCTTGGTTTGAATAGATATTCAATTTTGAGTAGGTATTACTCAGAGTTAAGTGACGATAGCCTAGGAGATACACCTGTACCCATGCCGAACACAGAAGTTAAGCCCTAGAACGCCGGAAGTAGTTGGGGGTTGCCCCCTGTGAGATATGGAAGTCGCTTAGCTTTATTCCGCCATAGCTCAGTTGGTAGTAGCGCATGACTGTTAATCATGATGTCGTAGGTTCGAGTCCTACTGGCGGAGTAGTTAATTAAGAGAGGTTTAGTCCTCTTTTTTTATTTTCGTGAACATAAAAATAGGCTCTCTGTCAACTGTAGTGGATTGAAGAAAAGATAATATCTAGAAAGGACAAATTTCGTCCTTTCTTTTTTGATGTTTAGAGCGATGAAAATACTTTTTTTGAAGTTTTCAAAGTGTTGACGATTTTATATTTGTCCTTGAGAAAGATTTTAAAAACAGTCTGAAAAATCTAATTTTGAGCTGCACCCCAAAAGTTAGACAGAAAAAATCTAACTTTTGGGGTGTTTTTATTATGAAATTAACATATGATGATAAAGTTTAGATCTATGAACTTAGAAAATAAGGATATAGCTAGAGAAGCTTTCAAATAAATTTGGGATAAACAATTCTAATCTTAGATACATGATTAAATTGATTGATCGTTACGGAATAGAGTTCGTCAAAAAAGGAAAAAATCGTTACTATTCTCCTGGTTTAAAACAAGAAATGATTCATAAAGTCTTACATGAAGCTGGACTAAAGATAGAGTTTCTCTTGAATACGGCCTCCCAAGTCGTACGATACTTCTTAACTGGCTAGCACAATACAAGAAAAACGGGTATACTATTGTTGAGAAAACAAGAGGGAGAGTACCTAAAATGGGACGTAAGCCAAAAAAGAGACCTGAAGAGAGGACAGAATTAGAACGTCTTCAAGCAGAAAATGAGTACCTGAGAGCGGAGAATGCCATCCTAAAAAAGTTGATAGAACTCCGATTGAAGGAGAAAAAAGAGAAAGAAGAAAGACAGAAATTGTTCAAGAATTAATGACTGAGTTTTCGTTAGATATTCTTCTAAAAGCCATTAAACTAGCTCGTTCGACTTACTACTATCACTTGAAACAGCTAGACAAACCAGATAAGGACCAAGAGCTTAAAGCTGAAATTCAATCTATTTTTATCGAACACAAGGGAAATTATGGTTATCGTCGGATTCATTTAGAACTAAGAAACCGTGGTTATCTGGTAAATCAGAAAAGAGTTCAACGTTTGATGAAAGTACTCAATTTACAAGCTAAAATGCGACAGAAACGAAAATATTCTTCTCATGGTAAGAAGGCAGATAATCTCATTCAACGTCAATTTGAAGGCTCTAAAACAATGGAAAAGTGCTACACAGATGTGACAGAATTTGCCATTCCAGCAAGTACTCAAAAGCTTTACTTATCACCAGTTTTAGATGGCTTTAATAGCGAAATTATTGCCCATAATTTTTCAACTTCACCCAACTTAACACAAGTAAAAACCATGTTGGAACAGGCCTTCACAGAGAAGCACTACGAGAATACGATTCTCCATAGTGACCAAGGTTGGCAATACCAACACGATTCTTACCATCGGTTCCTAGAGAGTAAGGGAATTCAAGCATCCATGTCACGTAAAGGTAACAGCCAAGACAACGGTATGATGGAGTCCTTTTTTGGCATTCTGAAATCGGAGATGTTTTATGGTTATGAGAAGTCATTTCAGTCGCTTAGCAATTGGAACAAGCCATTCTAGACTATATTGATTACTACAACAATAAACGAATTAAGGTAAAACTAAAAGGGCTTAGCCCTGTGCAATACAGATTGGGGTCAGTACAATCTGATGCTATGCGTTTTTCTCAATTTAAGATTTTTACCTCAGTCTCTTTTAGTATTTAACACAGTTAATAAGGTCTATAATAGTCTAATTTAGGTAGTAAATTTGTTCATATTCTGTCAACTTTTCCTATTTGTTATCTTTTTGAGGTTGGTTTTTAAGCAATTCAGGAATTGATAGTGAATGTGTAAAATTTTTTGTTAGAATAAGCTTATAAAAAGTAAAGGGGTATAGGCTTATGTTACAAAAGATTTATGAGCAGATGACGGATTTTTATAGAAATACTGAAGAAGAGTATGGTACGTTCTTCGGAGATCATTTTGACTGGGAACATTCTCATTTTAAGTTTTTGATTTATTATCTTGTCCGATATCGTATTGTGAGCTATCGGGATTTTATTGTTTACCATTATCGTGTTGCTTATCGTTTGTATCTTGAAAAATTGATAATGAAACAAGGTTTTGTTGCTTGTTGAGACAGCATGCGTTAATTTCCGAACAAATTTAACTTTTTGTGGAAAAATAATGATAAATAGCCGGAATTTTTTCTAAAACATTTTTTAATAGTTGGAAATAGCAAATCTTTCTATTGTTTCTTCTTGATAAAAAGGCGATTTTTTCTTATAATAAATTGTAAGATATAATTGCAGGTGAGAGTCCTGCCATGTATGTGAGAAAGGAAGAGCCTGAGGGCTCAGACAAGATTATGACTTCAGTTGTTGTTGTAGGTACCCAATGGGGTGATGAAGGTAAAGGGAAGATTACAGACTTCCTTTCAGCGAATGCAGAAGTGATTGCACGTTACCAAGGTGGTGATAATGCAGGTCACACAATTGTGATTGATGGTAAGAAATTTAAGTTGCACTTGATTCCATCCGGGATTTTCTTCCCTGAAAAAATTTCTGTTATTGGTAACGGAATGGTTGTAAATCCTAAATCTCTTGTAAAAGAGTTGAGCTATCTTCATGAGGAGGGTGTGACAACTGATAACTTGCGTATTTCTGATCGCGCGCATGTTATTTTGCCTTATCATATCGAGTTAGACCGTTTGCAAGAAGAAGCTAAGGGCGACAATAAGATTGGTACTACAATCAAGGGGATTGGTCCAGCTTATATGGACAAGGCTGCTCGTGTTGGGATTCGTATCGCAGATCTTTTGGATAAAGATATTTTCCGTGAGCGTTTAGAACGTAACCTTGCTGAAAAGAATCGTCTCTTTGAAAAATTGTATGACAGTAAAGCGATTGCTTTCGATGATATTTTTGAAGAGTATTACGAATATGGTCAACAAATCAAGAAGTATGTGACAGATACATCTGTCATTTTGAATGATGCACTTGATAACGGTAAACGTGTGCTTTTTGAAGGTGCACAAGGTGTTATGCTAGATATCGACCAAGGTACTTATCCATTTGTTACGTCATCAAACCCTGTGGCTGGTGGTGTTACGATTGGTTCTGGTGTTGGTCCAAGTAAGATTGACAAGGTTGTAGGTGTATGTAAAGCCTATACGAGTCGTGTAGGAGACGGTCCTTTCCCAACTGAGTTGTTTGATGAAGTGGGAGAACGTATTCGTGAAGTTGGTCATGAATATGGTACAACAACTGGTCGTCCACGTCGTGTGGGTTGGTTTGACTCAGTTGTGATGCGTCATAGCCGTCGTGTTTCTGGTATTACTAACCTTTCATTGAACTCTATCGATGTTTTGAGTGGTTTAGATACAGTGAAAATCTGTGTGGCCTATGATCTGGATGGTCAACGTATTGACTACTATCCAGCTAGTCTTGAGCAATTGAAACGTTGCAAGCCTATCTATGAAGAGTTGCCAGGTTGGTCAGAAGATATTACCGGAGTTCGTAATTTGGAAGATCTTCCTGAGAATGCGCGTAACTATGTTCGTCGTGTGAGTGAATTGGTTGGCGTTCGTATTTCTACTTTCTCAGTAGGTCCTGGTCGTGAACAAACAAATATTTTAGAAAGTGTTTGGTCCTAAGAGATTTTTAAGATTTGTTTAAGATAGGTAGGGTATACTATAGACAGTTACAAGAAGACCTCCTAACTTGTTGTAACAAATATCCTAAACTTTTCTTTTTCATAATAATCTCCCTATAAAGTCACCGCATTCGGTGGCTTTTTTTGTCTTGGGATTCATGATATAATAATAAAATCGATAAGTAGTAAAAGGGAAATTGATGAATTATACAGTTGAAGAAAAAGAAGTCTTTATGAGGGAAGCTTTGAGAGAGGCTGAGATTGCTATTGAACACGATGAAATTCCAATTGGTTGTGTGATTGTCAAGGACGGAGAAATCATTGGCCGTGGGCATAATGCGCGTGAGGAACTGCAGCGAGCGGTTATGCATGCGGAGATTATGGCCATAGAGAATGCGAACCTGAGTGAGGAGAGCTGGCGCTTGCTGGATTGCACGCTTTTTGTGACTATTGAGCCGTGTGTCATGTGTAGTGGTGCGATTGGACTCGCCCGTATTCCAAACGTGGTCTATGGGGCTAAGAATCAGAAATTTGGTGCTGCGGGGAGCCTCTATGATATCTTGACAGATGAGCGGCTCAATCATCGTGTAGAAGTTGAAACAGGAATTTTGGAAGGTGAATGTGCAGGCATTATGCAGGACTTTTTTAGAAATCGCCGTAAAAAATAATTTCTCTTTCAAATTTTAGTGGAATGTGATATAATGAATAGTGGAGCAACAGTTCTGCGTGAAGCGGGTCAGGGGAGGAATCCAGCAGCCCTAAGCGAATTGAATTGTGTGCTCTTTTTTTTCGTGCTTTTTCCGAATAAATAGGTTAGAATAATTTAGAATAAATGATAATAGAAAAGAGAAGATGATGAAAATTCGTGGTTTTGAATTGGTTTCTAGTTTTACAGATGAAAATTTACTGCCAAAGCGTGAGACGGCGCATGCTGCTGGTTATGATTTAAAGGTGGCGGAACGTACGGTGATTGCACCAGGAGAGATTGTCTTGGTTCCTACAGGGGTTAAGGCTTATATGCAACCGACGGAGGTCCTCTATCTTTATGATCGTTCTTCAAACCCTCGTAAAAAGGGTTTGGTGTTAATCAACTCAGTTGGGGTTATTGATGGGGATTATTATGGAAATCCAGGAAATGAAGGGCATATTTTTGCGCAGATGAAGAATATCACAGATCAAGAGGTTGTTCTTGAAGTTGGAGAACGTGTTGTCCAGGCTGTTTTTGCACCATTTTTAATAGCAGATGGAGATGAGGCAGACGGCGTGCGGACTGGTGGTTTTGGTTCGACAGGGAACTAGGATGAAGATTATCTTTGTACGTCACGGGGAACCAGATTATCGTGAGTTAGAGGAGCGTTCCTATACGGGATTTGGGATAGATTTGGCACCCTTGTCTGAGGAGGGACGGCAGCAAGCTCAGGAACTGAGCATCAATCCTTTACTCTCTTCAGCTGAAATAGTCGTATCTTCTGCAGTCACAAGAGCTTTAGAAACGGCTTCTTATGTGGCTTGTGTTACTGGACTTCCTTTGAGAGTAGAGCCTTTATTGCATGAATGGCAGGTCTATGAAAGTGGTACAGATAATTTTGAAAAAGCTCGTACTATGTTTCTAGAAAATAAGGGGGAGTTACTTCCTAATAGTCCTATTCAATATGAGACAGCTACGGAGATGAAGTCTCGTTTTCTAGAATGCATGGCTAAGTACCGAGACTCCCAGACAGTACTAGTGGTAGCCCATCGTATGCTGATACGGCAGTTTGTGCCAAATGAGAAGATTGATTTTTGCCAAGTAATTGAGTGTGAGATAGAGATATAGAAAGAGGTTTATCATCGCAAAGAAAAAAGCGACATTTGTATGTCAAAATTGTGGCTATAATTCCCCTAAATATCTGGGGCGTTGCCCTAACTGTGGGTCTTGGTCTTCTTTTGTAGAAGAGGTTGAGGTTGCTGAGGTCAAGAATGCGCGTGTATCCTTAACAGGTGAGAAAACCAAGCCCATGAAACTGGCTGAGGTGACTTCCATCAATGTTAACCGAACCAAGACAGAGATGGAGGAATTTAACCGTGTACTTGGAGGCGGAGTGGTACCAGGAAGTCTCGTCCTCATAGGTGGGGATCCTGGAATCGGGAAATCAACGCTTCTCCTACAAGTCTCAACCCAGTTGTCTCAAGTGGGAACGGTTCTCTATGTCAGTGGGGAGGAGTCTGCCCAGCAGATTAAGCTACGAGCAGAGCGCTTGGGAGATATTGATAGCGCGTTTTATCTCTATGCAGAGACCAATATGCAGAGTGTTCGAACTGAGGTAGAAAGAATCCAGCCAGACTTCCTCATTATTGACTCCATTCAGACTATTATGTCTCCTGAGATTTCAGGGGTGCAGGGGTCTGTTTCTCAAGTGCGTGAGGTGACGGCTGAGCTTATGCAACTGGCCAAAACTAATAACATTGCCATCTTTATCGTAGGTCATGTGACCAAGGAAGGAACCTTGGCTGGGCCGAGAATGTTGGAGCATATGGTGGATACGGTGCTTTACTTTGAAGGGGAGCGTCACCATACCTTTCGTATTCTGAGAGCGGTCAAAAACCGTTTTGGTTCTACCAATGAGATTGGGATTTTTGAGATGCAGTCGGGCGGTTTGGTTGAGGTTCTCAATCCGAGTCAAGTTTTCCTAGAAGAGCGTTTGGATGGAGCGACTGGCTCATCAATCGTTGTGACCATGGAAGGGACGCGTCCAATTTTAGCGGAGGTTCAGGCTTTGGTAACACCGACCATGTTTGGAAATGCCAAACGTACGACGACAGGACTTGATTTTAATCGTGCTAGCTTGATTATGGCTGTTTTGGAAAAGCGTGCAGGTCTTCTCTTGCAAAATCAGGATGCTTATCTTAAATCTGCTGGCGGTGTCAAATTGGATGAACCTGCCATTGACTTGGCCGTTGCAGTTGCTATTGCTTCGAGCTATAAAGACAAGCAAACTAATCCTCAGGAATGTTTTGTCGGAGAATTGGGCTTGACAGGAGAAATTCGACGTGTGAATCGTATCGAGCAACGCATCAATGAAGCTGCTAAGCTTGGATTTACAAAAATCTATGTACCGAAAAATTCCTTGACAGGAATCACTCCGCCTAAGGAAATTCAGGTCATTGGAGTAACAACGATTCAGGAAGTTTTGAAAAAGGTCTTTGCATAATCCGTGACAAATCCTCTTAAAAATGATAAGATAGGAGAAATATTTGACTATCAAATTTTTAAGGAGGGAATCGTGTCGTATTTTGAACAGTTTATGCAAGCCAATCAGGCTTATGTTGCCCTACATGGGCAGTTAAATTTGCCACTTAAACCCAAAACAAGAGTAGCTATTGTGACCTGTATGGACTCACGTTTGCACGTGGCGCAAGCTTTGGGATTGGCACTTGGGGATGCTCATATCTTGCGGAATGCAGGTGGTCGAGTGACTGAGGACATGATTCGTTCGCTGGTTATTTCCCAGCAACAGATGGGGACAAGAGAGATTGTGGTGTTACACCATACAGACTGTGGTGCTCAGACTTTTGAAAATGGCTCTTTTCAGGAGTATCTGAAAGAGGAACTAGGTGTCGATGTGTCAGATCAGGACTTCTTGCCCTTCCAAGATATAGAGGAGAGTGTACGCGAGGACATGCAACTTCTTATCGAGTCTCCCCTAATACCAGACGATGTCATTATCTCTGGTGCTATTTACGATGTGGATACAGGAAGTATGACAGTCGTAGAATTATAAACACTTCATTTAGAAAGAAAGTGTATGAAGAAAAACAGCATTTTATTTATTTTTATCTTATTGCTATGTATTGGTTTACAATATGAAACCATCTACTATACGGACGGTTCGATGTCAGCTGCGGAATATGGTCTAATGGGAGTTTCTATCTTTCTAGCTCTCTTTTACATGATTCCGGCTCTTTATTTCCTTTTCCGTATTGGGAAAAAATGGGAATTGCCAAAGAAGGCCTTGATTCTGTCTTTATTGGGAGGGATGTTCCTTTCAGGCTGGTTGTCTAGCTTTGCTAATACCTATATCCATGATTTGCTGGGCGTTCTTTTCCCAGATAGTACATTTTTAAATGCCTTTGAAAGTGCTATTGTGGCTCCTTTGGTAGAAGAACCCTTGAAATTGTTGCCACTTGTCTTTGTTTTAGCTTTGATTCCTGTCCGAAAATTAAAATCTTTGTTTTTACTAGGGATTGCTTCTGGTTTGGGATTTCAAATGATTGAGGATATTGGCTACATTCGTACGGATTTGCCAGAAGGATTTGACTTTACTATTTCGAGAATTTTAGAGCGTATCATCTCAGGAATTGCCTCTCACTGGACTTTTTCAGGTCTAGCTGTAGTGGGTGTTTACTTGCTTTACAGAGCCTATAAAGGGCAGAAGGTTGGCAAGAAACAGGGGCTTATTTTCCTAGCTTTAGCCTTGGGAACTCATTTCTTGTTTAACTCCCCTTTTGTGGAATTAGAGACAGAGTTGCCTTTAGCGATTCCAGTGGTTATGGCTATTACTCTCTATGGTTTTTATCAGGCTTATCGCTTTGTTGAGAAGCACAATGAGTTGATGAACTAGAATATTTTTTAAAAGAATGATGCAAGGGTACAAATATGGTGCCCTTCTTTTATTTTTGATTGAAAAATAGTGCAAAAAGCGCTACAATGGTAAATGGAAAAATCTTGTGAAAAGCACAAGCGATACATATATACCGGAGGAAATCATGTCTTTTTCTGATTTAAAGCTGTTTGCCCTTTCTTCTAATCAAGAATTGGCAAAACGTGTGGCGCAGGAGATTGGGATAGAGTTGGGGAAATCAAGTGTTCGCCAATTTTCAGATGGAGAGATTCAGGTTAACATTGAAGAATCAATCCGTGGGAAACACGTCTTTATCCTACAATCAACTAGTTCGCCTGTAAATGACAATCTGCTTGAAATTTTGATTATGGTGGATGCTTTGAAGCGTGCGAGTGCAGAATCTGTCAATGTTGTCATGCCTTACTATGGGTATGCACGTCAGGATAGAAAGGCGAGAGCGCGTGAGCCAATCACATCAAAACTTGTCGCAAATATGCTTGAAGTAGCTGGAGTGGATCGTTTATTGACCATCGACTTGCATGCTGCGCAGATTCAAGGATTCTTTGATATTCCTGTGGATCATTTGATGGGAGCTCCTCTGATTGCGGATTATTTTGAGCGTCGTGGCATGGTTGGTTCTGACTATGTGGTTGTCAGCCCAGACCATGGAGGAGTGACTCGTGCTCGTAAGTTGGCTGAGTTTTTGAAAACATCTATCGCTATCATCGACAAACGTCGCAGTGTTGATAAGATGAATACCAGTGAAGTCATGAACATCATCGGTAAGGTCGAAGGCAAGACTTGTATCTTGATTGATGATATGATTGATACTGCTGGAACGATTTGTCATGCGGCAGATGCTCTTGCAGAAGCTGGTGCTGTTGAAGTATATGCAAGCTGTACGCACCCAGTTCTTTCTGGTCCTGCTATGGACAATATCCAAAAATCAGCTATTAAGAAATTGGTTGTTTTGGATACCATCTATCTGCCAGAAGAGCGTTTGATTGATAAGATTGAGCAGATTTCAATCGCTCATCTCCTAGGGGATGCTATTGTACGTATTCATGAAAAACGCCCACTTTCTCCACTTTTCAGTATTGAGAAAAAGATTTAAGTTTTCACTTAGAATAAAACATACTCCTAGCAGAAGTGAACTGCTAGGAGCTTTTTTGTAGCCAAAATCTGCAAGCCTTTTCAAAATATGCTATACTGATGAAAAAGGAGGATTTCTATGAGTCAAGAATTTATCAATCCAAGTGATGGTGTGATTCGTCAGTATCTCGCAACGAGTAAAACCCTTGCTGTAGTGGGGTTATCAGACCGTGAAGAAACAACTAGCAATCGAGTGACCAAGGAAATGCAGGCTCGGGGTTATAAAATCATCCCAGTCAATCCCAAGGCGGCAGGTGGTGAAATTTTGGGTGAAAAGGCTTATGCTAGCCTAGCAGAGATTCCTTTTCCTGTAGATATTGTTAATGTTTACCGTCGCAGTGAGTTTTTGCCAGATGTGGCGTGTGATTTTCTCAAGGCTGATGCCAAGATTTTTTGGGCACAGCTAGGACTTGAAAATCTAGAGGCGGAAGAAATCTTGCGTGCTGGTGGATGCGATGACATCGTGATGAATCGTTGCATCAAGAGAGAACATACACGCTTGATTGAGGAAGTATAAGAAAAAGGTAGCTGGTGGGCTACCTTTTGTGTTATACTCAATGAAAATCAAAGAGCAAACTAGCCGCAGGCTGCTCAAAACACTGTTTTGAGGTTGCAGATAGAACTGACGAAGTCAGTCACATACCTACGGCAAGGCGACGTTGACGTGGTTTGAAGAGATTTTCGCAGAGTATTAGAAAATGCCGATAAGGGTCTGCATACCAAGACTGGTGAGAATGATGGCTATCCAGCAGATGGCTCCGAGAACAATGGATTTTCCGCTGGATTTGACCATAGCGACCAGATTTGTTTTGAGTCCGATAGCACTCATGGCCATGATAATGAGGAATTTGGAAAGTCGTTTGAGTGGGGTAAAGAAACTACTGGACACACCGAGAGAGGTCAGTAGGGTGGTTAGGAGAGATGCGAGGATAAAGTAAAGGATAAAAAGTGGGAAGACTTTTTTCAGTTGTAAGCCTTGCTTATTTTTTTGCTCGCGACTTTGCCAGTAGGAGAGAAAGAGAGTGATGGGGATAATAGCTAGAGTACGTGTGAGTTTGACAATGGTTGCGGATTCGAGGGTATTGGTCTGATAGAGACTGTCCCAGGCGCTAGCTGTGGCTGTTACAGAGGAAGTATCATTGACCGCAGTTCCTGCAAAGAGGGCGAAGCCGTCATTGGATAGATGAAGCCAGGTTCCTAGCGTTGGAAAGATAAGTGCAGCAAGGACATTGAAGAAAAAGATAACGGAGATGGCTTGGGCTACTTCCTTTTCCTTAGCATGGATAACGGGCGCTGTCGCCGCAATGGCAGAACCCCCACAGATAGAAGAACCTACTCCAATCAAGGTAGCCAGTTTTGTGTCCAGTGCAAAGAAGCGCTGGAAGAGGTAGGCAACAATCAAGGCAATTGAAATGGTGGAAAGGATGACAGGGAGTGAAGATTGTCCGACTGCGAAGACTTGCGAGATATTGAGACCAAAACCAAGCAAGATAACGGCATACTGGAGCAATTTCTTGGAACTAAAGGTCAATCCAGCATCCAGTTGTTTATAAGGCGAGAGAAAGGGATGGAGAAGCATGCCTATGAAAATTGCAAAGACAGGCGCGCCAATAACAGGGAAGAATCCTCCTAAGTACCAAGATAGGATGGAAATGAGAAGGCAGGCCAAGATGCCTGCTCCATTTTTTGATAGAAATGACATAAAAACCTCCAAATAGAATCTGTTACCATTATAGACCTGTAAAGAGGAAAAGTAAAATAGAAAGTGGAAAGCTATTCTCTAATGTATTTTTGCGGTCGGGGGGCTTTTGTAGTATAATAGAGATACGTTTTGAAAGTAGGAGGTATCTATGGACTTAACTAAGCGCTTTAATAAACAGTTAGATAAGATTCAAGTTTCGTTGATTCGTCAGTTTGATCAAGCTATTTCGGAGATTCCTGGGATCTTGCGTTTGACCTTGGGGGAACCTGATTTTACAACGCCAGACCATGTCAAGGAGGCGGCCAAGCGAGCGATTGATCAGAACCAATCCTACTATACAGGGATGAGTGGCCTGCTGACTCTACGTCAGGCGGCCAGTGACTTTGTTAAGGAAAAGTACCAACTGGACTATGCTCCTGAAAATGAAATCTTGGTTACAATTGGGGCGACAGAGGCTTTATCTGCTACTTTGACTGCTATTTTGGAAGAGGGAGACAAGGTGCTCTTGCCAGCTCCTGCTTATCCGGGTTATGAACCAATTGTCAATCTAGTTGGGGCAGAGGTTGTCGAGATTGATACAAATGAAAATGGATTTGTCTTGACTCCTGAAATGTTGGAGAAGGCCATTTTGGAGCAGGGAGATAAGCTCAAGGCGGTTATTCTCAACTATCCAGCCAATCCGACAGGAATTACCTACAGTCGGGAACAATTGGAGGCCTTGGCAGCTGTTTTACGCAAGTACGAAATTTTTGTTGTCTGTGATGAGGTTTACTCAGAATTGACCTACACAGGCGAAGCCCATGTATCTCTGGGAACTATGTTGAGAGATCAGGCTATTATTATCAATGGTCTATCTAAATCACATGCCATGACAGGATGGCGTTTGGGACTGATTTTCGCTCCTGCAGCCTTTACAGCTCAGTTGATTAAGAGTCACCAGTACTTGGTGACTGCCGCAAATACCATGGCTCAACATGCTGCGGTAGAGGCCTTGACAGCTGGTAAAAACGATGCGGAACCTATGAAGAAGGAATACATCCAGCGTCGGGATTATATTATCGAGAAAATGACTGCTCTTGGTTTTGAGATTATCAAACCAGACGGTGCCTTCTATATCTTTGCTAAGATTCCAGCGGGTTACAATCAAGACTCCTTTGCCTTTCTGAAAGATTTTGCTCAGAAGAAGGCTGTTGCCTTTATCCCTGGTGCTGCCTTTGGGAGTTATGGAGAAGGTTATGTTCGCCTGTCTTATGCGGCTAGCATGGAGACTATCGAAGAAGCCATGAAACGACTTGAGGAGTACATGAGAGAAGCATGATTCAGTCTATCACGAGTCAAGGCTTGGTGCTCTACAATCGCAATTTTCGTGAGGATGACAAGTTAGTCAAGATTTTTACAGAGCAGGCTGGAAAGCGGATGTTTTTCGTCAAACACGCTGGTCAGTCTAAGCTGGCGCCGGTTATTCAGCCCTTGGTGCTGGCTCGATTTCTCTTACGAATCAATGATGACGGGCTTAGCTACATTGAGGACTATCATGAGGTGATGACCTTTCCCAAGATTAATAGTGACCTCTTTGTCATGGCCTATGCGACCTATGTAGCGGCTCTTGCAGATGCTAGTTTGCAGGACAATCAGCAGGATGCTCCCTTGTTTGCTTTTTTGCAAAAAACTTTGGAGTTGATGGAAGCTGGCTTGGATTATCAAGTCTTGACCAATATTTTCGAAATCCAAATCTTGACCCGATTTGGTATTAGTCTCAATTTTAATGAGTGTGTCTTTTGTCATCGGGTCGGTCAGGCTTTTGATTTTTCTTTCAAATATGGAGCCTGTCTCTGTCCAGATCATTATCATGAGGATGAGAGACGTTGCCATCTAAATCCCAATATCCCTTATCTGCTCAATCAATTTCAAGCTATTGATTTTGAGTCTTTGGAGACCATTTCGCTCAAGCCTGAAATCAAGCAAGAGTTACGCCAATTTATGGATCAACTCTACGAAGAGTACGTTGGGATTCACCTAAAATCAAAGAAATTTATTGATTCCCTAGCAGACTGGGGACAATTACTAAAAGAGGAAAAGAAATGAAAAAAATTGCAGTAGATGCTATGGGGGGAGATTACGCACCTCAGGCTATCGTTGAGGGAGTCAATCAAGCCCTAGCTGACTTTTCAGATATCGAGGTTCAACTCTATGGAGATGAAGATAAAATCAAGCAATATCTGACAGCGACAGAGCGCGTCAGCATTATCCATACGGATGAGAAGATTGATTCAGACGATGAACCTACGAGAGCTATTCGGAAGAAGAAAAATGCCAGTATGGTCTTGGCGGCCAAGGCTGTCAAAGAGGGTGAAGCAGATGCTGTTCTTTCCGCAGGAAATACAGGTGCTTTACTAGCAGCAGGATTTTTCATCGTGGGTCGTATCAAGAATATCGACCGACCAGGGCTTATGTCAACCTTGCCGACTATTGATGGGAAAGGTTTTGACATGCTAGACCTCGGTGCTAATGCGGAAAATACAGCCCAGCACCTCCATCAATACGCGGTTCTAGGATCCTTCTATGCTAAAAATGTTCGTGGAATTGCGCAACCACGTGTTGGCTTGCTCAATAACGGAACAGAGAGTAGTAAGGGCGACCCGCTTCGTAAGGAAACCTATGAATTACTGGTGGCTGATGAAAGTTTAAACTTTATCGGAAACGTGGAAGCGCGTGATTTGATGAATGGCGTTGCAGATGTTGTTGTGGCAGATGGTTTCACGGGAAACGCTGTGCTCAAATCCATTGAAGGGACAGCTATGGGAATCATGGGCTTGCTCAAGAACTCCATCACTGGTGGTGGTCTCCGAGCGAAACTAGGCGCCCTCCTTCTCAAGGACAGCCTCAGAGGTTTGAAAAAACAGCTCAACTACTCAGATGTTGGTGGAGCAGTCTTGTTTGGTGTCAAGGCACCGGTTGTCAAGACTCATGGCTCAAGCGATGCCAAGGCTGTTTATAGTACGATTCGCCAGATTCGTACCATGTTAGAAACAGACGTAGTTGTCAAGACTGCGCGTGAATTTTCAGGAGAATAAAAGAGATGACAGAAAAAGAAATTTTTGACCGTATTGTGACCATTATCCAAGAGCGACAGGGAGAAGACTTTGTCGTGACAGAATCCTTGAGTCTGAAAGACGACTTGGATGCTGACTCAGTTGATTTGATGGAGTTTATCTTGACACTGGAAGATGAATTTAATATCGAAATCAGCGATGAGGAAATTGACCAACTCCAAAGTGTAGGGGATGTGGTAGAAGTCGTCAAACGTAAAGAATAGCAAGAAGCAAGATAAGAGGAGTTGCATGTTGCTAAGAATGTATATAAATATCCTATTTGACAATTATCTACATTTTAATCTTTATAAATATATATTTTAGGCAGGGCGCTTGTTCTGCCTATTTTTTTGCCAAGAAAGTGCAGTTGAGGTATTTATTTGGAGTTTTACATATATTTTTGATAAAATAGTTATAGAAATTAGGAAAGTTGAAGAAAAGAAATGAAGAAGGTTGTAGGATATTTTTTAGTATTTGTTTTTCTATTTTTGATGAATATTTTCATCTTTAAGATACTAGCAACCCTGGGATTTCAGCTGACAATGAGTGAAAAGAGTTATATTGTACCACCGCTGTTTTCGATTATCGTTGTATATATGATTGACAAAAGAATTAGGAAGAAAAAGAAATAAATATATATTTTAGGTAGAATGTTTGTTCTACCTATTTTTTATCTTAAAAGTACAGTTGGGAGGGAGATAGGTGCATTTGGGAAGGAAGTCCAGTTTTTGTTTGGGGATTGGGGTAAGATAGTTGTTATCAGATGAGTTTAGGAAAAAGGAGATGAAGATGAAATTTGGGAAACGTCACTATCGTCCGCAGGTGGATCAGATGGACTGCGGTGTAGCTTCATTAGCCATGGTTTGTGGCTACTATGGTAGCTATTATTCTTTGGCTCACTTGCGAGAATTGGCCAAGACGACCATGGATGGGACGACGGCTTTGGGCTTGGTCAAGGTGGCAGAGGAGATTGGATTTGAGACGCGAGCTATCAAGGCAGATATGACGCTCTTTGACTTGCCAGATTTGACCTTTCCTTTTGTTGCCCATGTGCTTAAGGAAGGAAAATTGCTCCACTACTATGTGGTGACTGGGCAGGATAAGGATAGAATTCATATTGCCGATCCAGATCCCGGGGTGAAGTTGACTAAACTGCCACGTGAGCGTTTTGAGGAAGAATGGACAGGAGTGACTCTTTTTATGGCACCTAGTCCAGACTACAAGCCTCATAAGGATCAAAAGAATGGTCTGCTCTCTTTTATCCCTATATTAGTGAAGCAGCGTGGCTTGATTGCCAATATCGTTTTGGCAACACTCTTGGTAACCTTGATTAACATTGTGGGTTCTTATTATCTGCAGTCTATCATTGATACCTATGTGCCAGATCAGATGCGTTCGACGCTTGGGATTATTTCTATTGGGCTGGTTATCGTCTATATTCTCCAGCAAATCTTGTCTTACGCTCAGGAGTATCTCTTACTTGTTTTGGGGCAACGTTTATCGATTGATGTGATTTTGTCCTACATCAAGCATGTTTTTCACCTGCCTATGTCCTTTTTTGCGACACGTCGTACAGGGGAAATCGTGTCTCGTTTCACGGATGCTAACAGTATCATTGATGCGCTGGCTTCGACCATCCTTTCGATTTTCCTAGATGTATCAACGGTTGTCATTATTTCCCTTGTTTTATTTTCACAAAATACCAATCTCTTTTTCATGACTTTATTGGCGCTCCCTATCTACACAGTGATTATCTTTGCCTTTATGAAGCCGTTTGAAAAGATGAATCGGGATACCATGGAAGCCAATGCGGTTCTGTCTTCTTCTATCATTGAGGACATCAATGGTATTGAAACTATCAAGTCCTTGACCAGTGAAAGTCAGCGTTACCAAAAGATTGACAAGGAATTTGTGGATTATCTGAAAAAATCCTTTACCTATAGTCGAGCAGAGAGTCAGCAAAAGGCTCTGAAAAAGGTTGCCCATCTCTTGCTCAATGTCGGCATTCTCTGGATGGGGGCTGTTCTGGTCATGGATGGCAAGATGAGTTTGGGGCAGTTGATTACCTATAATACCTTGCTGGTTTACTTTACTAATCCTTTGGAGAATATCATCAACCTGCAAACTAAGCTTCAGACAGCGCAGGTTGCCAATAAACGTCTAAATGAGGTTTATCTGGTAGCTTCTGAGTTTGATGAGAAGAAAACAGTTGAGGATCTGAGCTTGATGAAGGGAGATATGACCTTCAAGCAGGTTCATTACAAGTATGGCTATGGTCGAGATGTCTTGTCAGATATCAATTTGACTATTCCCCAAGGCTCTAAGGTGGCTTTTGTGGGGATTTCGGGGTCAGGTAAGACGACCTTAGCTAAGATGATGGTTAATTTTTACGACCCAAGTCAAGGAGAGATTAGTCTGGGTGGTGTCAATCTCAATCAGATTGATAAAAAAGCCCTGCGCCAGTATATCAACTATCTGCCTCAACAGCCCTATGTCTTTAACGGAACGATTTTGGAGAATCTTCTCCTTGGAGCCAAGGAGGGGACGACACAGGAAGATATCTTACGGGCGGTCGAATTGGCAGAGATTCGGGAGGATATCGAGCGGATGCCACTGAATTACCAGACAGAATTGACTTCGGATGGAGCAGGGATTTCAGGTGGTCAACGTCAGAGAATCGCTCTGGCGCGTGCTCTCTTGACAGATGCGCCGGTCTTGATTTTGGATGAGGCAACTAGCAGTTTGGATATTTTGACAGAGAAGCGGATTGTCGATAATCTTATGGCTTTAGACAAGACCTTGATTTTCATTGCTCACCGCTTGAGCATTGCTGAGCGGACAGAGAAAGTTGTTGTCTTGGATCAGGGCAAGATTGTCGAAGAAGGAAAGCATGCTGATTTGCTTGCACAGGGTGGCTTTTACGCCCATTTGGTCAATAGCTAGAAAGAGGAGAGGATGAAACCAGAATTTTTAGAAAGTGCGGAGTTTTATAATCGTCGTTACCATAATTTTTCCAGTCGGGTGATTGTACCCATGTCCCTTCTGCTTGTGTTTTTGTTTGGCTTTGCAACTTTGGCAGAGAAGGAGATGAGTTTGTCTACTAGAGCTACTGTCGAGCCTAGTCGTATCCTTGCAAGTATCCAGTCAACTAGCAACAATCGCATTCTTGTCAATCATTTGGAAGAAAATAAGCTGGTTAAAAAGGGAGAACTGTTGGTTCAATATCAAGAAGGGGCAGAGGGTGTCCAAGCGGAGGCCTATGCTAGTCAGTTGGACATGCTTAAGGATCAAAAAAAGCAATTGGAGTATTTGCAAAAAAGTCTGCAAGAAGGGGAGAACCACTTTCCAGAGGAGGATAAATTTGGCTACCAAGCCACCTTTCGCGACTACATCAGTCAAGCAAGCAGTCTTAGGGCTAGTACATCGCAACAAAATGAGACCATCGCGTCCCAGAATGCAGCAGCTAGTCAAACCCAAGCTGAAATCGGCAACCTAATCAGCCAAACAGAGGCTAAAATTCGCGATTACCAGACAGCTAAGTCAGCTATTGAAACAGGTGCTTCCTTGGCCAGTCAGAATCTAGCCTACTCTCTCTACCAGTCTTATAAGTCTCAGGGCGAGGAAAATCCTCAAGCTAAATCTCAGGCTGTTGCGCAGGTTGAAGCACAGCTTTCTCAGTTAGAATCCAGTCTTGCTACTTACCGTGTCCAGTATGCAGGTTCAGGTACCCAGCAAGCCTATGCGTCAGGCTTAAGCAATCAATTAGAGTCCCTTAAATCCCAACATTTGGCTAAGGTCGGTCAGGAATTGACCCTTCTAGACCAGAAAATCTTGGAGGCAGAGTCAGGTAAGAAGGTACAGGGAAATCTTTTAGACAAGGGGAAAATTACGGCGAGTGAGGATGGGGTGCTTCATCTTAATCCTGAGATCAGTGATTCTACCATGGTAGCAGAAGGTACCCTACTAGCCCAACTCTATCCATCCTTGGAAAAAGAAGGGAAAGCCAAACTTACAGCTTATCTAAGTTCAAAAGATGTAGCAAGGATCAAGGTCGGTGATTCTGTTCGCTATACGACGACTCATGATGCCAAGAACCAACTTTTCCTAGATTCTACTATTACAAGCATCGATGCTACAGCTACTAAGACTGAAAAAGGGAATTTCTTTAAAATTGAGGCGGAGACTAATCTAACTTCTGAGCAGGTTGAAAAGCTTCGATATGGGGTGGAAGGTCGCCTGCAGATGATTACAGGTAAGAAAAGTTATCTGCGCTATTATTTGGATCAATTTTTGAACAAAGAGTAATGTTCGTGTTTTAGAGTTAAATGATTTTAAAACTGTGAGAAAGATGCTTCTTGCAGTTTTTTCTTTACGTTTTTTGAGATTATTGTTCTATTTATTCGGTTAAATTCTTGTAATTTTAGGTTTTTTATGGTAGAATGTGCTCAAGTAATACGAAAGGCGAACTTTAAAATGTCAAAACAATTGATCTATTCGGGAAAAGCTAAAGATATCTATACAACTGAGGATGAAAATCTTATTATTTCAACTTACAAGGACCAGGCGACTGCTTTCAATGGTGTTAAGAAGGAGCAGATTGCGGGCAAGGGAGTGTTGAATAATCAGATTTCATCTTTTATTTTTGAGAAATTAAATGCGGCTGGTGTGGAGACTCACTTTGTGGAGAAAATTTCAGACACGGAACAACTCAATAAAAAGGTGGAAATCATTCCTTTGGAAGTCGTGCTACGCAACTACACGGCTGGTTCCTTTTCAAAACGTTTTGGCGTAGACGAAGGAATCGCATTTGAGACTCCGATTGTTGAATTTTACTACAAAAATGATGATTTGGATGATCCATTCATCAATGATGAGCATGTGAAATTCCTACAGATTGCGGATGACCAGCAGATTTCCTACTTGAAGGAAGAAACTCGTCGAATCAATGAACTTTTGAAGGCCTGGTTTGCTGAGATTGGGCTTAAGTTGATTGACTTTAAGCTAGAGTTCGGTTTTGATAAGGATGGCAAGATTATCTTGGCAGACGAATTTTCACCAGATAACTGCCGCTTGTGGGATGCGGATGGCAACCACATGGATAAGGATGTTTTCCGTAGAGGATTGGGAGAACTAACAGACGTTTATGAGATTGTTTGGGAAAAGTTGCAGGAATTGAAATAACAACCTCAAGGTCGTTGGGGATATTGCAAGAGCTGAAATAAAGGAATAAGAATTGATGGATAAACGTATTTTTGTTGAAAAAAAGGCTGATTTTCAGGTCAAATCAGAGAGTTTGGTTAGAGAACTCCAGCATAACTTGGGACTTTCAAGCTTGAAAAGTATTCGTATTGTGCAAGTGTATGATGTCTTTAACTTGGCTAAGGACCTGTTTGCGCCTGCAGAGAAACACATCTTCTCTGAGCAGGTGACAGACCACGTCTTGGACGAAGCGGCTGTGCAGGCGGATCTTGCTAACTATGCTTTCTTTGCCATTGAAAGCCTGCCAGGTCAATTTGACCAGCGTGCGGCTTCTTCGCAGGAAGCCTTGCTTTTACTAGGAAGTTCGAATGATGTAACGGTTAATACAGCCCAACTTTACTTGGTCAATAAAGATATTGATGCGACTGAGTTGGAAGCGGTCAAGAACTACTTGCTCAACCCAGTTGATTCTCGTTTCAAGGACATCACGACAGGAATTGCTAAGCAAGAATTTTCAGAGTCAGACAAGACCATTCCTAAATTGACTTTCTTTGAAAGCTATACGGCAGAAGACTTTGCTCGCTACAAGGCCGAGCAAGGGATGGCCATGGAAGTGGATGATTTGCTCTTTATCCAAGACTACTTTAAGTCAATCGGGCGCGTGCCGACGGAGACGGAACTCAAGGTTTTGGACACTTACTGGTCTGACCACTGTCGTCACACGACTTTTGAGACAGAGTTGAAAAACATCGACTTTTCAGCTTCTAAATTCCAAAAACAATTGCAGTCAACCTATGATAAATATATCGCTCTGCGTGATGAGTTGGGACGTACGGAAAAACCGCAAACCTTGATGGATATGGCCACTATTTTCGGTCGTTATGAGCGTGCCAATGGACGTTTGGACGACATGGAGGTGTCTGATGAAATAAACGCCTGCTCAGTCGAAATTGAAGTGGACGTTGATGGTGTGAAAGAGCCATGGCTCCTCATGTTTAAAAATGAAACCCACAACCACCCAACGGAAATTGAGCCATTTGGTGGAGCGGCTACTTGTATTGGTGGAGCCATTCGTGACCCATTATCAGGTCGCTCATATGTCTACCAAGCTATGCGTATCTCAGGTGCAGGTGATATTACAGCACCAATCTCTGAAACGCGTGCTGGTAAATTGCCACAACAGGTCATTTCTAAGACAGCTGCTCATGGTTATTCTTCTTACGGAAACCAGATTGGGCTTGCAACAACCTACGTTCGTGAGTACTTCCACCCAGGCTTTGTTGCTAAACGCATGGAGCTAGGTGCTGTTGTCGGAGCGGCTCCTAAGGGCAATGTCGTCCGTGAAAAACCGGAAGCGGGAGATGTGATTATTCTCCTTGGAGGTAAGACTGGACGTGATGGTGTCGGTGGTGCGACAGGTTCTTCTAAGGTTCAAACGGTTGAGTCTGTAGAAACTGCTGGAGCTGAAGTTCAAAAAGGGAATGCTATCGAAGAACGCAAGATTCAACGTCTGTTCCGTAATGGTGATGTCACTCGTCTTATCAAGAAATCTAATGACTTTGGTGCTGGTGGTGTCTGTGTGGCTATCGGTGAATTGGCAGACGGTCTTGAAATCGACCTCAACAAGGTTCCTCTTAAATACCAAGGCTTGAATGGTACCGAAATTGCCATCTCTGAATCACAAGAACGGATGGCTGTGGTGGTTCGTCCTGAAGATGTGGATGCCTTCGTTGCGGAATGTAACAAAGAGAATATTGATGCTGTTGTTGTTGCGACAGTAACTGAAAAACCAAATCTTGTCATGCACTGGAATGGTGAGACAATCGTGGACTTGGAGCGTCGTTTCCTTGATGCAAACGGTGTGCGCGTGGTCGTCAATGCTAAGGTTGTGGACAAGGATGTCAAGCTCCCAGAAGAGCGCACAACAAACTCTGATACACTTGAAGCTGATACCCTTGCGGTTCTATCTGATTTGAATCATGCGAGTCAAAAAGGATTACAGACTATCTTTGACTGCTCTGTTGGACGTTCTACGGTTAATCACCCACTTGGTGGTCGCTACCAACTTACACCAACCGAGGCTTCTGTGCAGAAATTACCAGTTCAACACGGTGTGACTCATACTGCGTCTGTTATGGCTCAAGGATTCAACCCATATGTAGCTGAATGGTCTCCATACCACGGTGCTGCCTATGCTGTGATCGAAGCAACTGCTCGTTTGGTTGCTGCTGGTGCCAGCTGGTCTAAGGCTCGCTTCTCTTACCAAGAGTACTTCGAGCGGATGGACAAACAAGCCGAGCGTTTTGGTCAGCCAGTAGCAGCTCTTCTAGGCTCTATCGAAGCTCAGATTCAGCTTGGTTTGCCATCTATCGGTGGTAAGGACTCTATGTCTGGTACTTTTGAAGAATTGACAGTGCCACCAACCTTGGTAGCCTTTGGGGTGACGACGGCAGATAGCCGTAAGGTCCTCTCTCCAGAGTTCAAAACTGCTGGTGAAAATATCTATTACATCCCAGGTCAAGCTCTTGCTGCAGAGATTGATTTTGATTTGATTAAGTCTAATTTTGCTCAGTTTGAAGACATCCAAGCTGGTCACAAAGTGACATCTGCATCAGCTGTCAAATATGGTGGTGTGGTTGAAAGTTTGGCACTTGCTACCTTTGGAAATCATATTGGTGCAGAGGTAATCTTGCCTGAACCTGAAACTGCTTTGACAGCTCAATTAGGCGGATTTGTCTTCACATCTCCTGAAGAAATTGCTGGAGTAGAGAAAATCGGTCAAACAAGTGCAGACTTTACACTTCTTGTCAACGGTGTGAAGCTAGATGGACAGAAACTTGACAGTGCCTTCCAAGGAAAATTGGAAGAAGTTTACCCAACAGAATTTACTCAAGCGAAAGAACTGGCTGAAGTACCAGCTGTTGCATCAGATGTTGTGATTAATGCCAAAGAAAAGGTTGAAAAACCTGTGGTTTATATCCCAGTCTTTCCAGGAACCAACTCAGAATATGACTCAGCTAAGGCATTTGAAAAAGAAGGTGCAGAGATCAACTTGGTGCCATTTGTGACCTTGAATGAAGAAGCTATTGTCAAGTCAGTCGAAACCATGGTTGACAACATCGGCAAGGCTAACATTCTCTTTTTTGCCGGTGGATTCTCGGCTGCGGATGAACCAGATGGTTCAGCTAAGTTTATCGTCAACATCCTGCTCAATGAAAAAGTGCGTGCAGCTATTGATAGCTTTATCGCCCGTGGTGGATTGATTATTGGTATCTGTAATGGATTCCAGGCCTTGGTCAAATCAGGTCTTCTTCCATACGGAAACTTCGAGGGCGCCAATAGTACTAGCCCAACCCTCTTCTACAATGATGCCAACCAACACGTGGCCAAGATGGTAGAAACTCGCATTGCCAATACTAACTCACCATGGCTTGCTGGAGTGCAAGTGGGCGATATCCACGCTATTCCTGTTTCGCACGGTGAAGGGAAGTTTGTCGTGACGGCTGAGGAATTTGCGGAGCTCCGTGACAATGGCCAAATTTTCAGCCAATACGTTGACTTTGATGGCAAGCCAAGCATGGATTCTAAGTATAATCCAAATGGTTCTATCCATGCCATTGAAGGAATTACCAGCAAGAACGGCCAAATCATCGGTAAGATGGGACACTCAGAACGTTATGAAGATGGTCTTTTCCAAAATATCCCAGGAAATAAAGACCAGCACCTGTTCGCGTCAGCGGTTAAATATTTCACTGGAAAATAAGATTTGTGGTTTTTCCAGTAGACAATATCAGTAATGTAAAAGTCATGTAGATTTAGCTCTTGGTGCTACACAAATAAAAATTAGGTATATAAAATGACATACGAAGTAAAATCTCTTAATGAAGAATGTGGTGTTTTCGGTATCTGGGGACATCCAGATGCTGCTAAATTGACCTATTTTGGGCTCCACAGTCTTCAGCACCGTGGTCAAGAGGGGGCAGGAATCCTCTCCAATGATCAGGGACAATTGAAGCGCCATCGTGACATGGGGCTTTTATCAGAAGTCTTCAGAAATCCTGCTAACTTAGATAAATTGACAGGAACTGGTGCGATTGGGCATGTGCGTTATGCGACTGCTGGCGAAGCTTCTGTAGATAATATCCAGCCTTTCCTCTTCCGTTTTCACGATATGCAGTTTGGCTTGGCTCATAATGGGAATCTGACCAATGCAGCCTCTCTCAAGAAAGAACTGGAACAAAGAGGCGCGATTTTCAGCGCGACTTCGGACTCGGAAATCTTGGCTCACCTCATTCGTCGCAGCCATAATCCGAACTTGATGGGCAAAATCAAGGAGGCGCTCAGCCTAGTTAAAGGTGGTTTTGCCTATATCTTGCTGTTTGAGGATAAGTTAATTGCGGCTCTTGACCCAAATGGTTTCCGTCCCCTTTCTATCGGGAAAATGGCCAACGGAGCAGTGGTTGTTTCCTCTGAAACCTGTGCTTTTGAGGTTATTGGTGCTGAATGGATTCGTGATTTGAAGCCAGGTGAGATTGTGATCATTGATGACAAGGGCATCCAGTATGATAGCTATACAGATGATACTCAGTTAGCAATCTGTTCTATGGAGTATATCTATTTTGCCCGCCCTGATTCTAATATTCATGGTGTCAATGTCCATACGGCTCGTAAACGTATGGGTGCCCAATTGGCGCGTGAATTCAAGCACGAGGCGGATATCGTGGTCGGTGTGCCCAATTCTTCCCTCAGCGCGGCTATGGGATTTGCGGAAGAGTCCGGGCTACCAAATGAAATGGGTCTCATTAAGAACCAATACACGCAACGGACCTTTATTCAACCGACTCAAGAATTGCGGGAGCAAGGGGTGCGGATGAAATTGTCTGCAGTTTCTGGTGTTGTCAAAGGCAAGCGTGTTGTTATGATTGATGACTCTATTGTACGTGGAACAACCTCTCGTCGTATCGTTCAGCTCTTGAAAGAAGCGGGCGCAACTGAGGTTCATGTTGCCATTGGTAGTCCAGCGCTAGCTTATCCATGTTTCTACGGGATTGATATCCAGACACGTCAGGAGCTGATTGCGGCTAATCATACGGTCGAAGAAACTCGCCAAATCATTGGTGCGGACAGTCTGACTTATCTTTCTGTCGAGGGGTTGATTGAGTCAATTGGTATTGAAACCGATGCGCCAAATGGCGGTCTCTGTGTCGCTTATTTTGACGGTGACTACCCAACGCCTCTCTATGACTACGAAGAAGACTATCGTCGAAGTTTGGAAGAAAAAACCAGTTTTTACAAGTGAGTTACTGAGATTCTCCATTAAAGAAAAGGAATAAAGAAATGACAAATAAGAATGCGTACGCCCAATCTGGTGTGGATGTTGAAGCGGGTTATGAAGTTGTTGAACGGATTAAAAAGCACGTAGCTCGTACGGAGCGTGCAGGTGTCATGGGAGCTCTTGGTGGCTTTGGTGGTATGTTTGACCTTTCAAAGACTGGGGTTAAAGAGCCTGTCTTGATTTCAGGAACTGACGGTGTCGGAACCAAGCTCATGCTGGCTATCAAGTACGACAAGCACGATACCATCGGTCAGGACTGTGTGGCCATGTGTGTCAACGATATCATTGCTGCAGGTGCGGAGCCCCTCTATTTCCTCGACTATGTGGCTACAGGGAAGAATGAACCAGCTAAGCTAGAACAAGTTGTCGCTGGTGTGGCAGAAGGTTGTGTGCAGGCAGGCGCAGCCCTCATTGGTGGGGAAACGGCTGAAATGCCTGGCATGTATGGCGAAGATGACTATGACTTGGCTGGTTTTGCGGTCGGTGTGGCTGAAAAATCTCAAATCATTGACGGTTCAAAGGTGGCAGAAGGAGATGTCCTTCTTGGACTTGCTTCAAGTGGGATTCACTCCAATGGTTACTCTCTTGTTCGTCGTGTCTTTGCCGACTACACAGGTGAGGAAATCTTGCCAGAATTGGAAGGCAAGCAACTCAAGGAAGTTCTTCTTGAGCCGACTCGTATCTATGTCAAGGCTGTCTTACCACTCATCAAGGAAGGGTTGGTCAATGGCATTGCCCACATCACTGGTGGTGGCTTTATCGAAAATGTCCCTCGTATGTTTGTAGCTGACTTGGCTGCTGAGATTGAGGAAGACAAGGTTCCAGTTTTACCGATTTTCAAAGCCCTTGAAAAATATGGTCAGATCAAACACGAAGAAATGTTTGAAATCTTCAATATGGGTGTGGGACTTATGCTAGCAGTTAGCCCTGAAAATGTAAGTCGTGTCAAGGAATTGTTGGATGAACCAGTCTATGAAATTGGTCGTATCGTCAAGAAAGAAAACGAAAGTGTCATCATCAAATGAAAAAAATAGCGGTTTTTGCCTCTGGTAATGGCTCAAATTTTCAGGTGATAGCGGAACAATTTCCAGTAGAGTTTGTCTTTTCAGACCATCGTGACGCCTATGTGCTCGAACGTGCAGACAAGCTCGGCGTTCTGTCCTATGCTTTTGAACTCAAGGAGTTTGAGAGCAAGGCAGACTACGAAGCAGCACTTGTTGAGCTATTAGAAGAGCACCAGATTGACTTGGTTTGCCTAGCTGGCTATATGAAAATCGTTGGGCCAACCTTATTTGCAGCCTATGAAGGCCGAATCATCAACATTCATCCAGCCTACCTGCCAGAATTTCCAGGAGCTCATGGGATTGAGGATTCTTGGAATGCTGGCGTTGCTGAGAGCGGCGTGACCATTCACTGGGTGGACTCTGGAGTGGATACAGGAAAGGTCATCAAACAAGTACGTGTGCCACGGCTGGCTGATGATACGATTGCCAGTTTTGAAGCTCGGATTCATGAGGCAGAGTACAAGTTGTATCCGGAAGTTATTAGAGAATTGTTGGACAAGTAAATGAAAAAATGGTTGGAAACACTTGCCTTGATTGCCTTGGTAATCATTCTACGTTTACTAGTAAATTTTTTGTTCCCAGAGATTCCCTATTGGGGGAGATTTTTACTGACAGTAATTTTGGGAGTCTTGGTAATCGTCTCCCTACACTTTATGAATCGAAAAATTCGTAGGTAGAGAGTTTGAAAATGAAAGGAAAAAACATGACTAAACGCGCCTTAATCAGCGTCTCAGACAAAGCGGGCATTGTTGAATTTGCCCAAGAACTAAAAAAACTTGGTTGGGATACTATCTCGACAGGTGGGACAAAGGTTGCCCTTGATAATGCTGGGGTAGACACCATTGCTATCGATGATGTGACTGGTTTTCCAGAGATGATGGATGGTCGTGTCAAGACCCTTCACCCAAATATCCACGGTGGGCTCCTTGCTCGTCGCGACTTAGATAGCCATTTAGAAGCGGCTAAGGACAATAATATCGAATTGATCGACCTTGTTGTGGTCAACCTTTACCCATTCAAGGAAACCATTCTTAAACCAGACGTGACTTATGCGAATGCCGTTGAAAACATCGATATCGGTGGTCCATCAATGCTTCGTTCAGCAGCGAAGAACCACGCCAGCGTAACAGTTGTGGTAGATCCAGCTGACTATGTTGTGGTTCTTGACGAATTGTCAGCAAACGGCGAAACGACTTACGAAACGCGTCAACGTTTGGCAGCCAAAGTATTTCGTCACACAGCGGCTTATGACGCCTTGATTGCAGAGTATTTCACAGCTCAAGTGGGTGAAAGCAAGCCTGAAAAGTTGACCTTGACTTATGACCTCAAGCAAGCCATGCGTTACGGTGAGAACCCTCAACAAGACGCGGATTTCTACCAAAAAGCTTTGCCGACTGACTACTCGATTGCTTCAGCAAAACAGCTCAACGGGAAAGAATTATCATTCAATAACATCCGTGATGCTGACGCTGCCATTTGTATCATCCGTGACTTCAAAGACCGTCCAACCGTTGTGGCTCTCAAACACATGAACCCATGTGGAATCGGTCAGGCTGATGACATAGAGACTGCTTGGGACTACGCTTATGAGTCTGACCCAGTGTCTATCTTTGGTGGTATCGTTGTTCTTAACCGTGAGGTGAATGCTGCGACAGCTGAGAAGATGCATGGTGTTTTCCTTGAAATCATTATTGCACCAAGCTATACGGATGAAGCGTTAGCCATTTTGACTAACAAAAAGAAAAACTTGCGTATCCTTGCCTTGCCATTCAACGCTCAAGATGCCAGCGAAGTGGAAGCAGAATACACAGGTGTGGTTGGTGGACTTCTTGTGCAAAATCAAGACGTGGTGAAAGAAAGCCCAGCTGACTGGCAAGTGGTGACCAAACGCCAGCCAACTGAGACAGAGGCGACTGCCCTTGAGTTCGCTTGGAAGGCTATCAAGTACGTCAAATCAAACGGAATCATCATAACCAATGACCACATGACACTCGGTGTTGGCCCAGGGCAAACTAACCGTGTAGCTTCCGTACGTATTGCGATTGACCAAGCTAAAGACCGTCTTGACGGTGCTGTCCTTGCTTCCGATGCCTTCTTCCCATTTGCGGATAATGTGGAAGAAATCGCAAAAGCAGGTATCAAGGCCATCATCCAGCCAGGTGGGTCCGTCCGTGACCAAGAGTCTATCGAAGCTGCGGATAAATACGGCTTGACCATGGTCTTCACAGGAGTGAGACATTTTAGACATTAAGAATGTAAAGGGAAGAAAAAGTTTCTTTCCTTTTTTGCGTAAAAACGCGGAGTGAAACAAGATTAAAACGAACGTTTGTGGTATAATATTAGTAAATAATTCGCAAAAGAGGTTGAGAGATGAAGCTGTTAGTTGTAGGTTCTGGTGGTCGTGAACATGCGATTGCTAAGAAGTTATTGGAGTCTAAAGACGTTGAGCAAGTTTTTGTGGCACCTGGGAATGACGGGATGACCTTAGATGGACTTGATTTGGTAAATATATCTATTTCCGAACATTCTAAGTTAATTGAATTTGCAAAGGTCAACGATATCGCTTGGACCTTCATTGGGCCGGATGATGCTCTTGCCGCCGGAATAGTGGATGATTTCAATGCAGCAGGCCTCAAGGCTTTTGGTCCGACTAGGGCTGCAGCGGAGTTGGAATGGTCCAAGGATTTTGCTAAGGAAATAATGGTCAAATACGACGTTCCGACAGCAACCTATGGTACATTTTCAGATTTCGAGGAGGCCAAGGCCTACATCGAAAAGCAGGGAGCGCCTATCGTCGTCAAAGCGGACGGATTGGCGCTCGGGAAAGGCGTCGTCGTTGCTGAGACGGTTGATCAAGCGGTCGAAGCCGCTCATGAGATACTCTTGGACAATAAATTCGGTGACTCAGGTGCGCGTGTGGTTATCGAGGAATTTCTTGATGGGGAGGAGTTCTCTCTCTTTGCCTTTGTCAATGGCAATAAGTTCTACATCATGCCGACAGCTCAGGACCACAAACGTGCATACGATGGCGACAAGGGTCCTAACACGGGTGGTATGGGTGCCTATGCGCCAGTTCCACACTTGCCACAGAGTGTGGTTGATACAGCGGTTGACACGATTGTCAAGCCAGTCCTCGAAGGGATGATTAAAGAAGGTCGCCCTTATCTGGGAGTTCTTTACGCAGGGCTTATCTTGACAGCTGATGGACCTAAGGTCATCGAGTTTAATGCTCGCTTCGGAGATCCTGAAACGCAAATCATCTTGCCTCGTTTAACATCTGACTTTGCACAAAATATTACGGATATCCTCGATGGCAAGGAGCCAAACATCATCTGGACGGACAAGGGTGTGACTCTGGGTGTGGTTGTCGCATCCAACGGTTATCCGTTAGACTATGAAAAAGGTGTCAAGTTGCCAGCCAAGACAGAAGGCGACATTATCACCTATTATGCAGGGGCTAAGTTTGCGGAAAATAGCAGAGCACTGCTTTCAAACGGCGGACGTGTCTATATGCTCGTCACCACAGCAGAAACTGTCAAAGAAACTCAAGATACCATCTACAGCGAACTTAACAAACAAAACACAGAAGGCCTCTTTTACCGAACAGATATCGGAAGTAAGGCGATAAAAGATTAACAGATACTAAATTTGTCAATGGCGAGCGAAAGCGAGCTAATATAGAACAATCTCCGCCGTTGTGAAAGAACGATTGGATGACAATCCAATCGTTCAGGGAAATTAGAAGACCTTGGGCTTCCAATTTAGGCATGAGATACCTTTGGTGGCTGCTACCGTCCCTCACAACCTAATGTGATTGTTGAAAAACAGGAAAAAGGAGAAGAAATGAAACCCGTAATTTCCATTATCATGGGCTCAAAATCTGACTGGGCAACCATGCAAAAAGCTGCCGAAGTCCTAGACCGTTTCGGTGTAGCCTACGAAAAGAAGGTTGTATCTGCCCACCGCACACCTGACCTCATGTTCAAACATGCCGAGGAGGCCCGTAGCCGTGGTATCAAGGTCATTATTGCAGGTGCTGGTGGTGCAGCCCATTTGCCAGGTATGGTAGCTGCTAAAACAACCCTTCCTGTCATTGGTGTACCAGTCAAATCACGTGCCCTTAGTGGGGTGGACTCGCTTTACTCGATTGTACAGATGCCGGGCGGTGTGCCTGTTGCGACAATGGCTATCGGTGAAGCAGGTGCGACAAATGCGGCTCTATTTGCCATCCGTCTCTTGTCAGTAGAGGATCAGGCTATCACGACAGCTTTGGCAGATTTCACAGAAGAACAAGGAAAAATCGCAGAGGAGTCTACAAATGAGCTCATCTAAAACAATCGGAATTATCGGTGGCGGCCAGCTGGGTCAAATGATGGCCATTTCTGCTATCTACATGGGCCACAAGGTTATCGCGCTGGACCCAGCAGCTGATTGCCCAGCCTCTCGTGTGGCGGAAATCATCGTGGCTCCTTATAATGATGTGGACGCCCTTCGTCAGTTGGCGGACCGTTGCGATGTTCTCACTTATGAATTTGAAAATGTTGATGCAGATGGCCTTGACGCTGTTATCAAAGAAGGACAGCTTCCACAAGGGACTGACCTGCTACGCATTTCTCAAAACCGTATCTTTGAAAAGGACTTTCTTTCAAATAAGGCTCAAGTCACTGTGGCACCCTACAAGGTAGTGACTTCAAGCCAAGACTTAGCAGATATCGACCTCTCTAAAAACTATGTCCTCAAGACTGCAACTGGTGGCTACGATGGCCATGGTCAGAAGGTTATTCGCTCAGAAGAAGATTTGGAGGAAGCCTATACGCTAGCTGATTCAGCAGACTGTGTCTTAGAAGGATTTGTCAACTTTGACCTTGAAATTTCCGTCATCGTGTCAGGAAATGGCAAGGATGTGACAGTCTTCCCAGTTCAGGAAAATATCCACCGAAACAATATCCTATCTAAGACTATTGTGCCTGCTCGCATTTCAGAAAGTCTAGCTGAAAAGGCCAAATCTATGGCAGTGCGAATTGCTGAACAACTTAATTTGTTTGGAACACTTTGCGTGGAAATGTTTGCGACAGCTGATGATATTATTGTCAACGAAATTGCTCCGCGCCCTCACAACTCAGGTCACTATTCAATCGAAGCCTGCGACTTCTCCCAATTTGATACCCATATCTTGGGCGTTCTGGGAGCACCATTACCGACTATCAAACTACATGTACCAGCCGTTATGCTCAATGTTCTCGGCCAGCACGTCGAGGCCGCTGAAAAATATGTGACAGAAAATCCAAGCGCCCACCTCCACTTATATGGTAAAATAGAAGCGAAACACAACCGCAAAATGGGACATGTGACTTTGTTTAGTGATGTGCCGGATGAGGTTGAGGAGTTTTAACTTTTCTTAGGTAAGAGGAGAGTAATAATGGGGATTGATGATTTAATTTTTAATAGAACAAATACAGATATAGTCGTAAGTAGTGATCCAATTCAAATATTTAATTATTTGGATAAAAAGGATGGTTTTGGATATCTTCGAACAAACCAAGCAGATTTCTTAAAAGAATGGAATGAACGGCGAGCTGAACGTGATATCGTTGGTGTAATGCATACCGGAGCTGGTAAAACGCTAGTTGGTTTGCTGATGCTTCAATCTAAATTAGTTGAAGAGAAAGAGCCAGCAATATATTTATGTCCAACAAAGCAACTTGTAGAACAAACTGTCAAGCAAGCAAGCCACTACGGAATGGATGTTTGTGAAATAGGCGGCGATAATCGTATTCCGATAGAGTTTAAAAATGCTGAAAAAATATTAGTGACGACTTTTTCTAAACTTTTTAACGGGAAGTCCATTTTTGGAGTTAAAGATTTCACTAATACAGCTAGTATATTAAAAATAGGTAGCGTTCTGATAGATGATGCACACTCTTGTGTTGATTATGCTAGAAATGGTTCGACGATTATAATAAAAAATGATACTCCAGCATTTAATAGAATTTTTGAATTATTCAAAGCAGAAATTAAAAGACAAAGTTATGGAAAATACAATTCAATTCAAAGATCTGACGCCAGCGTGAGTATTCAAGTTCCATATTGGGAATGGTTATCGAAAATTAGGGATGTGAAAGAGATTCTAAATACCCATTTCTCACAAGAAAGTGCAGATTTTGAGTATCGTATGATACAAAATTTATTAGATTTTTCTCGTTGTTATATTTCGGGAACACAAATTGAGATTACACCTAAATATAATCCTATCGAACAAATACCGTCGTTTAGCAATGCTAAACATCGATATATTCTATCTGCTACTATAAATGAAAAGGATTTGAGGGAAGAATTAGGAATTGAAAAAAGTGCAATTGAAAATCCTATTGTGACAAACAGCTATGTTATTGATGTTGGGGAGAGAATGATACTAGCACCTACTAAGTATCATAAAGATATAACTGATAGTAGTATAAGAAATTGGATGATTACTGAGTGTAAAAAACAAAGTATGGGACTGGTTGTTATAGTACCTTCTCGAAATTCATTGGCAACACAAGAATGGGAGAAGCTAGGTGCGAAGATAATTGATAATTCAAATTATGAAGATATCTTTAGTGGCATAGAGTCTGGTAATAGGGAACAAGTAGTATTAGTAAATAGATATGAAGGAATAGACTTTCCAGGAGAACAATCACATATTCTTATTTTGGATGGATTACCTGAGTTTTCTACAAATAAAGATAAGGCTATTTCAACTACCTCTCAGGATGACAACTGGAAATTAAAAATCGTTCAAAAAATTGAACAAGGACTAGGGAGAACGGTACGATCAAATAGCGACTATAGTGTAGTTTTTTTGCTTGGAGACAAGCTCATTGATTTTATTAGCCTGAAATCAAACATGAAATATTTTTCTTTAGCAACTCAAGCCCAACTTTCTATTAGTAATGAACTAGTTTCTGGATTTGTAATTTCAGATATTAAAGCTGCAAAAGAAGAAATTGTGAAGTCAATCAACTACTGTTTGAGTAGAAATCCAAACTGGGTAAAGTATGCTAAAGATAAATTATCTGAAGTGAATGTGTCTGAGTTAGCACATACAGATATCTCTGATATTGAAAATGAGCACGATTCCTACAAGCAGTATGTAAGACATGATTTTACTAACGCCATATCTAAGTTGGAAGCTTTGAGATCTAATAAATCTGGGAATGATCTTGGTAGGATTTATCAAGAAGAAGCAGAGGTTAGATTTTATAGTAGTGATATTCAAAATTCTCAAAATTTACAAAACCTAGCATTTGAAGAATGGGATTATGCGTTTAAGCCGGCAACTTCAGGATATCAAAAAGCGCTAAAAGCACCAGATATAATAGAAGCATCATTTAAATTTATTACAGACCATAGTGATAAATATTCACTTAGTAAATTTATAAATAATATCATAAGCAAATTACGTTATGATAATGAGGCATCTTCAGAACACTTTGAAAAAGCAATTGAGGATTTAGGGAAATTGCTTGGTTTACATTCCACTAGACCAGAAAAGATAAAGGATGATGGTGGGCCAGATAATCTGTGGCTTTCCAGAGACTATCAGTTTGTTATAGAGTGCAAAAATAGAGAAGTTAATAATATTAATAAAGGTGATGTAGAACAATTACTTCATTCAGAATTGTGGTTCACTAATAATTATGGTAGTATGTACAATCAAAAATTGATTTTATTCCATGCAAAGTCTGAGAAAGAAAGAGAAGTTCAGTTTTCAGATAATATGTATATTGTTTCGAATGAGAAACTTAATAGGCTTAAAGATAAAATAGAACAATTAAAGCAATTATTGAATGTGAATTTTGATGGTCTAACAAAAGAACAATTGCAGCAATATTTCTTCAGAACTAACCTTGATATTACACAAATTGAACATAATTTCTTTACCAAAGCTAAATAAAGATTGATTATAACAGTTGAGGAAATAGGATACTAGCTATAAATAAAAGTAATATAAAAGAAAGGAACAGGGAGCTTCGTATTCATTCAACAGAATACGAAGCTACGGACTTTATCAATTATATGATTCAAATTATCGTTAACGCTTTTATTGAAAAGGATAAGACTGGAGCAGTCGTGGAAGTCTTGTATGCTAGTGCTGACCAAGATAAGGTACAGGCTAAATATAAAGAACTAACTGCACAATACCCTGAAAACTATTTAGCTATCTATAGTTTACCGCTGGATATGGATTTGAATACATTAGATCACTACCCATCTGTGTTTATTGGGAAAGAGGAGTTTGAGTAGAAATCTTGGTTTACCTAGATAGTTTATTCCCAACAGCTTTAGAAGAAAGGAAAAATTAACAACATGATCGACCGTTACTCTCGCCCTGAGATGGCAAACATTTGGAGTGAAGAAAATAAATACCGTGCTTGGCTTGATGTGGAAATCTTGGCTGACGAGGCATGGGCTGAGTTGGGGGAAATCCCTAAGGAAGATGTGGCTTTGATTCGCGAGAAAGCGGACTTTGACATCGACCGTATTTTGGAGATTGAGCAAGAGACTCGCCACGATGTGGTAGCCTTCACACGTGCGGTTTCTGAGACTCTTGGTGAAGAGCGCAAGTGGGTCCACTATGGTTTGACCTCTACCGACGTGGTAGATACGGCCTACGGTTACCTATACAAGCAGGCCAACGACATCATCCGTCGTGACCTTGAGAACTTCACCAACATCATCGCTGATAAGGCTAAGGAGCACAAGTTCACCATCATGATGGGTCGTACCCACGGTGTGCACGCTGAACCTACAACCTTTGGTCTTAAATTGGCGACTTGGTACAGCGAAATGAAGCGCAACATCGAGCGTTTCGAGCATGCGGCTGCTGGTGTAGAAGCTGGTAAGATTTCTGGTGCGGTTGGTAACTTTGCCAATATCCCACCATTTGTAGAGGAATATGTCTGCGACAAACTGGGTATCCGTGCTCAAGAAATCTCTACACAGGTGCTTCCTCGTGACCTTCACGCTGAGTACTTTGCAGTACTTGCTAGCATCGCAACTTCTATCGAGCGTATGGCGACTGAGATCCGTGGTCTTCAAAAATCAGAACAACGTGAAGTGGAGGAGTTCTTTGCCAAAGGACAAAAAGGTTCTTCAGCAATGCCTCACAAACGCAACCCTATCGGTTCTGAAAACATGACAGGTTTGGCGCGTGTTATCCGTGGTCATATGATTACGGCCTATGAAAACGTCGCTCTCTGGCATGAACGTGATATTTCTCACTCATCAGCTGAGCGTATCATCACACCGGATACGACGATTTTGATTGACTACATGCTCAACCGTTTTGGAAATATTGTCAAGAATTTGACGGTCTTCCCAGAAAATATGATCCGCAACATGAACTCTACGTTTGGTCTGATCTTTAGCCAACGTGCCATGTTGACCTTGATTGAAAAAGGTATGACCCGTGAGCAAGCCTATGATTTGGTGCAACCAAAAACAGCTTACTCTTGGGACAACCAAGTAGATTTTAAACCACTTCTTGAAGCAGATCCAGAGGTGACATCACGCCTTACACAAGAAGAAATCGATGAGATCTTTAACCCAGTTTATTACACTAAACGAGTGGATGATATCTTTGAACGTCTTGGATTAGGAGAGTAAAGGTAATGAACGTGGACAATGTACTAGCTTGGTTGAGTAATGTAATTAGAACCACACCGGATGGTATAATTCAATCATTAATTGTAAGTATTGTTATGCTAGTTCTTAGAAAAACATTACCTAAACTACCACGGATAGGTTCAAGATTTTCTGGGTGGATTAATAAATTATCACACTTTTTTAACAACAACTCATTAGAAATTTCTGAGAATACAAAAATAATTCCAACTCCTGCATATATTCCAGGAGAGGATTTTCAACTTAAAAGAAAGAAAACTAAGCCTACTCAATATAACAAAAATATGAGCGATTCTGATTTTTGGGGGATGATTATCTTATATTTAGTACTTATTAGTGGTATTGTTTATATGTTTATTAAGTATATAAATGAAATTTCGCTTGTTTTAAAATGGTATGGTTCAATTCCTCTGCTGACTTCAATTATAATTTTGTTTCTTATTGCAATTAGTTGGCGTATTCAAAAATCTACATTAATTTATCTTTTCTATTCAATCCCTATATCTATACTTACTATTTATTATGGAATTAATCTATTAACAATTTCTGAAGGAATGTCAGCAACCGTAACTGATAGCAGGTTTATTAGCAGTATTTATATAATATTTGGTTTATTGATTGCAGTTGCACAGCAATTTATAGCATATTTTATGATATTTAGAAACTTATTGATTCATTTTGCAAGAAAAAGAAAAGTACCTGAGTTTATAAAAAGGACTATATATAATACATCATTTTTAGAGTCGCAAGTTTTATTAATTATAATGATTATTGTTTTTTCAGTACTATCTTATTTGATGACTTCGGGTATATTGATTTCGTGGATTCAAAATTATTCAAAATAAGATGATAGGAGTTTAATAATTTAAAAAATCATCTTTAGCCAACGCGCTATGTTGACCTTGATTGAAAAAGGCATGACCCGTGAGCAAGCTTACGACCTTGTTCAACCGAAAACAGCCTACTCTTGGGATAACCAAGTAGACTTTAAACCGCTTCTCGAAGCAGATCCAGAAGTAACATCACGCCTCACACAAGAAGAAATCGACGAAATTTTCAACCCTCTTTACTACACCAAACGAGTGGATGATATCTTTGAACGTCTTGGACTGGGTGATTAATTAAAAAATAAACAGCGAGCTTCAATCTCGCTGTTTATTTTTTATCGAAAAGACTTAGTCTTCTTTTCTTTTAGTGAGTCCATAGGCTGCTAGTGTGGCCATGAGTCCTACGACTATTAGTCCTGCAGAATCGTGAGTTCCTGTTTCAGGAAGTTTTTTATCTGTTACCACAGGAGCTGGACCTTGAGGAAGAGCTTTGCTTTCCTCAGCAAGAGCAGTTGATGGAGTTGGTTGGCTTGGTTTTTCTAGTTTTGGTTTTTCTTCAGCAATAGCGGCTTGTCCGTTTTCATCGCCTACATGTGTTACCAGAGTTCCGACTTCGACTATTTGAGTAACTGCTTCTTTGGTTACAAGACTATCTACAAGTGTTTTCACTTCCTTGCCATCAACAGTGCTCACAGAGTAGAAGTTTGTACGGCGCCCATTGACACCTTTAGTAATGACTTGTGTTTTTCCTTTGAGTAAGAGTGGATTTTCACGAGTCACTGTGGTAAATGGAATTTCTTCTTCTTGGATATCCAGTCTAGGTTTTGTTTCTGCAACTGGAGCAAGATCATGTTCATCGCCTACATGTGTTACCATAGTTCCGACCTCAACAATTTGCGTAACTGCTTCTTTGGTTACAAGACTATCTACAAGTGTTTTCACTTCCTTGCCATCAACAGAAGTGCTCACAGAGTAGAAGTTGCTGCGATGTCCATTGACGCCCTTAGTAATGACTTGTGTTTTTCCTTTGAGTAAGAGTGGATTTTCACGAGTCACTGTGGTAAATGGAATTTCTTCTTCTTGGATATCCAGTCTAGGTTGTACCTCAGTAGTTGGTGCAAGACCACTTTCATCACCCTTGTGAGTTACAGGAGCGCCGACTTCAACCACTTGGTTTACAACTTCTTTGGTTACCTGGCTATCAAGGACTGTTTCTGTTGTTTTTCCATTTTCAGTGAGTACAGAGATGTAATGAGTTCGTTCACCTTTGACTCCTGCTGTAATAATATTTTCCTGACCAGCTGGGAGGTTAGGATTTTCTTTCTTGATAACTTCAAATGGAATTTCTTCAGTTCTTGTGATGAGTTCTGGACTGGTTTCAACATTGGCAGCCACTTCATTTTCATCCAGGCTTCCTGAATGAGTTGCAGCTGGTTTAAGGCCTTGAAGAGCAGCCTTGAGCTTACCTACTAGTGCGTCTAGTTCAGCTTGTTTGCTGCGGTTTAGGTTAAGGTTCAGTCCATCTTTTGCTGCCTTGAGTGCAGCTAGGCTTTCTGTGCTATATCCTTCTAAGTTTTCAGGAATTTTAGCTAATTCTTCGCGGAGAGCATTATAATTAGCACGGAAGTAGTCTTTGTTGTGATCTGCAAAGGCAGTCATAAGTTCAAAGATTTCTTCCTCCTTGTACTCAGCGCTTGGTCTATCTGCCCAGATTGAAAGCATACTTCCGACTGTTGGAAGGTCTACTTCAGGATATTTGGTAGAAGCTAGTTGATTGAATGGTGTTTTTCCAGTATTCTCAATAGCTTTTTTGAGGAAACCACCACCATCTTCTGGTTTTTGACCGAGAATGTAGTACCAGTCACCGTTGGTATTCAAGAACTTATAGCCCTTGCTTGCTAGGTATTGAGGTGATGCGAGGTTGTAGCCCCACCAGCCTTTAGACCAGTAAGAAATTAAGACATCTTTGTCAAACTGAACATCGTCCTTGTCCTCGTAGTAGAAGCCATCGTTGAAGGCCATTGGTTGAAGCCCTCTTTCCTTAGCCATGGCAGCGAGGGTGTTGGCATATTCGGCAAACTTGCCATAGAGTTGATACCATTTGAGGTAGTACCAGCCTTGGGCACTAGTCGCATCGTTAGCGTATTCGTCAGTACCAAAGTTGAAAATCTTTGTTTTTCCTGCAAAGAAGTCCATGTATTTACCGATGAGGGCTTTTACAAAGTTCATCGCTTCTTCGTTTCTCAAGTCCATAGTTGTTTTGGAGACTTTGTCAAAGTGGGCTTGAGGATTTTTAATACCCAATTTTTCCATGGCAACCAGCATAGCATCCATGTGACCTGGACTGTTAATAGCTGGAATGAGACCGATGCCCTTAGAATTAGCGTATTCAATTAGTTCTGTCACTTCAGCTTGTGTCAGTGCAGTACCGTTTGGATCGTCGTAGTAAGCTTTAGTTCCTTGGATGATGGCATTTTTGACATCATCACTTGCATAGGTTTTTCCGTTCGCAGTAATGGTCATATCATCGAGTAGGAAGCGAAGTCCGTCATTTCCTAGAAGGAGATGAACATCAGAATATCCGAGCTCACTGGCCTTATCTACGATGCGTTTGAGCTGGTCCAGAGTAAAGTATTTGCGTCCAGCATCGATTGAGATTACCTTGTTTTTGGCAAGTTTTTCAACCTCACGTTTAGCTTCTTCTTCTTTTTGAGCTTCTGGTGTGAAGGTCAAATTGCTGACTGCTTCTTGAAGTTTTGCAATTGCTTGGTCAATCGTGTCTTGTTGGGCACGGCTGAGGTTGCTATCAAGTGAACGGATGGCTTTTGCCGCTTCGTTAACCGCTGCGACGCTTTCTGCAGTATAACGGTTAAGGTCTTTTGGTACCTCGTTAAGTGCTTTTTCTGCAGACTCATAATCAGCTGCGAAGTATTCAGCGTTAGAATTTGCGAATTGACGCATGAGTTTGAAGAGGCGTGACGGTGAATAACGTGCAGATGGAGTGTCAGCCCAAGCAGCTACCATACCACCGATGAATGGAATAGTTGCTCCGTCGGATTTTGGTACCGAAGTGATTGGAGTGTTCTTGATACCGTTTAATCCCTGATCAAGGTTGTACCAACCTTGGCCATCTGCATTTCGTCCAAGAACATAGTACCAAGCATCGTTAGTGTTTAGGATTTGGTGACCTTTTTCTACTAGAAGTTTAGAAGAAGCGACGTCGTAACCTCCCCAGCCACCAGTCCACATTGAAACGATGATATCTTTGTCAAAAGTTCCGAAGCTAGTATCACTATTGTAGTAAATACCATCATTGAAGGCCATTGGTTTTAGACCGTGCGATTTTACAATACGAGCTAGGTCATTGGCGTAGGCAATAAATTTTTCATAGCCTTTTACAGGGTAGCCTTCGTTTGGATAGTATTTATCAGCTTGAAGAACGCTCCAACCTTTAGCGTTTGTTGCATCATTGGCATATTCATCAAGTCCGATGTTGAAGATTTCAGTCTTTTTCGCGAAATAAGCAGCATACTTATCGATAAGGGCTTTTGTAAAAGCGACTGCTTGTTCGTTGTCAAGATCGACAGTACGGGCTGATTCCTTCCCAAAATAGTTAAAGTTAGGGTTTTGGATTCCCAATTCTTTCATGGCATTGAGAATCGCATCCATGTGACCAGGACTATTTACTGTCGGAATGAGACCGATGCCTTTATCTTTGGCATAGTTAATCAGATCTGTCATTTGACTTTCTGTTAAGTGATTGCCGTTTGGATCGTTGTAATAATCATTTGTACCTTTTTCAATGGCACGTTTGACATCGTCACTCGCATAGGTCTTGCCGTTAGCTGTGATACTCATATCGTCCAACATGAAGCGGAGTCCATCATTTCCGACTAACAGGTGTAAATCAGTGTAGCCATAATGTTTCGCTTTATCGATGATTTCCTTGAGTTGTTCTGGTGAGAAATATTTACGTCCAGCATCAATAGAAACAATTTTCTTTTTCGCTAGTTTTTCATTTACAGTTGCAGCACGTTCCTTTCCTGCCTCTGTTGCCGGTTTGTCAGCCTCTGCTTTCGCTTCATCTTTTTTAGAATCTTTTTCAGCTGGTTTATCCTTGTCAGTCTTGTCTGTATTTGACTCTTTAGAATCAGCCTCTTTCTTAGGGCTAGCTTCTTCTGACTTTTTATTAGCAGTTTCTTTTTCAGCAGAAGTTGGAGTTACCACTTCTGCTTTATCACTAGGAGTTGAACTAACTTCCTCTTGTGGTTTTTCTTCTGTTTTTGGAAGACTAGCTACCTTATCAGTAGCTGGAATTTCTGTTTCTACAGTTTTTGGAGCTTCTGGTTGAAGATCTGCTTTAGGTATTTCCTCAGTCCGATTTTCGGATGATTGAGGGGAATCAGAAACCGTATGGATGGTCGGTTGGTTTTCTGTAGTAGTAGGAGTAACTCCATCGGCTGCAACAGCCTGTGCTTGGAAGGCGAATCCAATTAGAACAGAAGCTGCTCCTACAGCGTATTTACGAATAGAAAAACGCTGTTGTTTTTCATGTTTCATTGCAAAACCTCCTGATTGCATTGTTATATTGATAGCGTTTACATAAATCAACACCTTTATTTTATTTCTTATATTAACGAGAGTCAAGAGGAGATGACAAAAAACTATAATAAGTATAAAAAAATATAAAATTTAAACTTAAGATTTCAGATTGGTCGGAAAAGATACATATATATATCTAGTAGAATCTTTTTGGTTCTATTTCTATAAAATACTCCACAAATTATAGAATCTTCCAAAAATAGGTAAGCGCTACCTTTTTGGTGTGGTATAATAAGTATAGAAAAAGCCCAAGCGTTTAGGCTCAGGCTTTCTTCTTAGTGATCACGGTCACATGAAATGAATTTGATTTTGTAGTAATCCGCTCGTTTGTATGTTTCGCTGAATGCGAGAACTTGACCAGTAGACTCTAGTTTAGTAGTCTTGGTTTGTAAAACGGTTGGGAATTGTTCATCGACTCCGAGGACCGAAGCCGCATGTTCTGGAGTTGGAAATGCTATTTCATTGATTTCTTCAAAATGTTCATCATTCATGTGAATGTGGTAATCCAATTTGAAACGGTTATAGATAGAGCTATAATATTCAAGATTTGGATAATTTGCGTTGATGTATTGTTCTGGAATGTAAGATGTATGGTAGATGTAGACAACACCACCTGTTTCGCGTACGCGTTCAATCTTGTAGTAGAACTGATCTCCGCGTAGTCCGAGTTTTTCTAAGTAGCTTAGTTTGTTTCCACGCTCAATAGAAAGGACGGTAACTTTATCATCTTTAGTTTCAAAAACTTCTACATCTGAAAACTCAACGAGTTTGTGTTTGCGTGCGCGTGAAACGAATGTACCCTTTCCTTGTTGGCGGACAATATAGCCATCCTTGGCAAGGTCGTTTAAGGCACGAACAACTGTGATAGAACTCACATCATACATTGCAATCAATTCAGCTTCAGTGTAGAATTTATCTCCACTGGCAAATTGACCAGAAATGATTTTGTTCTTTAACTCATCTTTAATATATTGATACTTTGGAATTGCCATATTTTCACCTCAATTTTCCTTCTCCGTTAAAGATTTTACCATAAAACTGGAAAGAATAGTAGCCTTTTGAATAAAAAAATTAGAATAATAGGCTATAAGGTTAATTTACATAGGAATAAATAGAAAAATCTACATTTTTATACATGGTGCTAAAATGTTGTTATGACTATAGATTACAAGATTTTTATAAGTTTTTTGTGTAAAATTTAGTGAAAAATGAAAAAAATTGTGAAAACCTATTGACAAATGCAAGATATTGAGATATATTTACTATATCAACAAATGAAAGCGTAAACTTTAGTTGTCAGAAGGTAAGAACATGACACGATTTGAGATACGAGATGATTTTTATCTCGATGGAAAATCATTTAAGATTTTATCTGGCGCCATTCATTATTTTAGGGTTCCTCCAGAAGATTGGTATCATTCGCTCTATAATTTGAAGGCTCTTGGTTTTAATACAGTAGAAACTTATGTAGCTTGGAATTTACATGAGCCTCGTGAGGGTGAGTTTAACTTTGAAGGAGCTCTGGATTTGGAGCGATTTCTCCAGACGGCACAAGATTTGGGTCTCTACGCTATCGTTCGTCCCTCTCCCTTCATCTGTGCGGAGTGGGAATTCGGTGGCTTACCAGCCTGGCTCTTAACAAAGAATATGAGACTTCGTTCCTCAGATTCTGCTTATATTGAAGCTGTCGGTCGCTACTATGACCAACTCTTGTCACGATTGGTTCCACATTTATTGGACAATGGTGGGAATATCCTCATGATGCAGGTTGAAAATGAGTATGGTTCTTACGGAGAGGATAAGGCTTATCTGAGAGCGATTCGACAGTTGATGGAAGAGCGTGGCGTAACCTGTCCCCTCTTTACGTCAGATGGTCCTTGGAGAGCTACTCTGAAAGCGGGAACCTTAATCGAAGATGACCTCTTTGTAACAGGCAACTTTGGCTCTAAGGCCCCTTACAACTTTTCACAGATGCAGGATTTCTTTGATGAATATGGCAAGAAATGGCCACTCATGTGTATGGAGTTCTGGGATGGCTGGTTCAATCGTTGGAAAGAACCGATTATCACACGGGATCCAAAAGAATTGGCAGATGCAGTTCGAGAAGTTTTGGAGCAAGGTTCCATCAATCTCTACATGTTCCATGGCGGTACAAACTTTGGCTTCATGAATGGTTGCTCGGCTCGAGGAACTTTGGATCTGCCACAAGTTACATCTTATGATTACGATGCCCTTCTGGATGAAGAAGGAAATCCAACTGCTAAATATCTGGCAGTCAAGAAGATGATGGCGACACATTTCCCAGAGTATCCGCAGTTGGAACCACTCTATAAGGAAAGCATGAAAGTGGACGCTATTCCACTTGCTGAAAAAGTTTCCTTGTTTGAAACCTTAGATAGCTTGTCTAGTCCAGTAGAAAGTCTCTATCCTCAAAAGATGGAGGAGCTAGGACAAAGTTATGGCTATCTTCTCTATCGCACTGAGGCAAGTTGGGATGCAGAAGAAGAAAGACTTCGTATCATTGATGGTCGAGATAGGGCCCAGCTTTATGTCGATGGTCAGTGGATTGAAACCCAATATCAGACAGAGATTGGGGAAGATATTTTTTATCAAGGTAAAAAGAAAGCGCTGTCTAGATTGGATATCTTGATAGAAAATATGGGGCGTGTCAACTATGGTCACAAGTTCTTAGCTGATACGCAGCGTAAAGGAATCCGAACAGGTGTCTGCAAGGATTTACACTTCTTACTAAACTGGAAACACTATCCACTACCACTGGATAATCCTGAGAAAATTGATTTTTCAAAAGGATGGACAGAAGGACAACCAGCCTTTTACGCTTATGACTTTACAGTCGAGGAGCCGAAAGATACTTACCTAGACTTGTCTGAGTTTGGTAAGGGGGTTGCCTTTGTCAATGGGCAGCATCTAGGACGTTTTTGGAACGTTGGCCCAACACTCTCGCTTTATATTCCGCATAGCTATCTCAAGGAAGGTGCCAACCGCATCATTATCTTTGAAACAGAAGGTGAATATAAAGAAGAAATTTATTTAACTCGTAAACCTACACTAAAACATATAAAGGGGGAAAACTTATGACAATTGTAGGATGCCGTATCGATGGACGTTTGATCCACGGACAAGTAGCCAATCTATGGGCTGGAAAACTAAATGTTTCACGTATTATGGTTGTGGACGACGAAGTTGTCAACAACGACGTTGAAAAGAGTGGTTTGAAACTAGCGACACCACCAGGTGTGAAATTGAGTATTTTGCCAATTGAAAAAGCGGCAGCCAATATTCTTGCTGGTAAATACGATAGCCAACGTCTCTTTATCGTTGCTCGTAAACCAGACCGTTTCCTTGGTTTGGTAGAAGCAGGTGTACCACTTGAAACCCTTAATGTTGGGAATATGTCTCAAACACCAGAAACTCGCGCCATCACACGTTCTATCAACGTAGTGGACAAGGATGTGGAAGATTTCCACAAACTGGCAGAAAAAGGTGTTAAACTTACTGCTCAAATGGTTCCAAATGATCCAGTTTCAGACTTTTTGAGCTTATTAAAATAGGAAAAAATTTTTAGGAGGTCATTGTTATGATACAATGGTGGCAAATTTTACTTCTCACTTTGTACTCAGCTTATCAAATCTGTGATGAGTTGACGATCGTTTCATCTGCAGGTTCCCCTGTATTTGCTGGTTTCATTACTGGTTTAATCATGGGAGATGTGACTACTGGTCTGCTTATCGGTGGTAACTTGCAACTGTTCGTTCTTGGGGTTGGTACCTTCGGTGGTGCTTCTCGTATCGACGCAACTTCTGGTGCGGTTCTTGCGACAGCCTTCTCTGTTTCACAAGGAATTGATACAGCACTTGCAATTACAACAATCGCTGTGCCAGTAGCAGCTCTCTTGACATACTTCGACGTTCTTGGTCGTATGACAACTACTTTCTTCGCTCACCGTGTGGATGCTGCAATCGAACGCTTTGACTATAAAGGTATTGAACGCAACTACCTACTTGGTGCGATTCCTTGGGCTTTATCTCGTGCCCTTCCAGTCTTCTTTGCCCTTGCTTTTGGTGGTGAATTTGTACAACACGTAGTAGACTTCGTTACAAAATACCAATGGGTTGCAGATGGCTTGACACTCGCAGGACGTATGCTTCCAGGTCTTGGATTTGCAATCTTGCTTCGTTATCTTCCAGTTAAACGTAACCTTCACTACCTTGCTATGGGATTCGGTTTGACAGCTATGTTGACTGTTCTTTACTCATATGTAACAGGTCTTGGTGGCGCTGTTGCTGGTATCGTAGGCACTCTACCGAAAGATGTTGCTGAAAAAATTGGTTTCGTGAACAACTTCAAAGGATTGTCTATGATTGGTATTTCTATCGTAGGTATCTTCCTTGCAGTGCTTCACTTCAAAAATAGCCAAAAAGTAGCTGTAGCAGCACCTTCTACACCATCAGAAAGTGGGGAAATCGAAGATGACGAATTCTAATTACAAACTTACAAAAGAAGATTTTAATCAAATCAATAAACGTAGCTTGTTTACTTTCCAATTAGGTTGGAACTACGAACGTATGCAAGCTTCTGGTTACCTGTACATGATCTTGCCTCAATTGCGTAAAATGTATGGGGATGGAACTCCTGAATTGAAAGAAATGATGAAAGTTCATACTCAATTCTTCAATACTTCACCATTCTTCCATACCATTATCGCTGGTTTTGACCTTGCCATGGAAGAAAAAGATGGTGTAGGTTCAAAAGATGCCGTTAACGGTATCAAGACAGGTTTGATGGGGCCATTTGCTCCTCTTGGAGATACAATCTTTGGTTCGCTTGTACCTGCTATCATGGGATCTATCGCAGCAACTATGGCTATCGCTGGCCAACCTTGGGGTATCTTCCTTTGGATTGCAGTTGCAGTAGTGTATGACATCTTCCGTTGGAAACAGTTAGAATTTGCCTACAAAGAAGGGGTTAACCTTATCAACAACATGCAAAGTACATTGACAGCTTTGATTGACGCTGCATCTGTACTTGGTGTCTTCATGATGGGTGCTCTTGTAGCCACAATGATCAACTTTGAAATTTCTTATAAATTGCCAATCGGTGAAAAGATGATTGATTTCCAAGACATCTTGAACCAAATCTTCCCACGTTTGCTTCCAGCAATCTTTACTGCCTTTATCTTCTGGTTGCTTGGTAAGAAAGGTATGACCTCTACTAAAGCTATCGGTATCATTATCGTTCTTGCAGTAGGTCTTTCTGCCCTTGGTCACTTTGCATTTGGAATGGGACCTAAATAAGTTTTATGGTAAAATCATTAATTTTGGTCAGCCATGGTCGCTTCTGTGAGGAGCTTAAAGGCAGCACTGAAATGATTATGGGTCCACAAGACAATATTCATACAGTAGCTCTTCTTCCAGAAGATGGCCCAGAAGAATTTACTGCAAAATTTGAAGCTGCTATTGAAGGATTGGATGATTTCCTAGTCTTTGCGGATCTTCTCGGTGGAACACCATGTAACGTGGTCAGTCGTTTGATTATGGAAGGTCGCGACATTGAACTCTACGCAGGGATGAATCTGCCAATGGTGATTGAATTTATCAATGCGAGCCTTACAGGTGCAGATGCGGACTATAAGAGCCGTGCTGCAGAAAGTATTGTGAAAGTTAATGACCTGTTAGCGGGCTTCGATGATGACGAAGATGAATAAGATGTGACAACGTGAAAATCGTTAGAGCATTTTATATAGAATATACATGGGAATGGGGCTTACTCCCATTCCCATATTTAATAGAAAAAGAGGAACTCAATGTTACATTATACAAAAGAAGACTTGATCGAATTGGGTGCAGAAATCACTACACGTGAAATCTACCAACAACCAGATGTATGGAAAGAAGCTTTTGAATCTTATCAAGCAAAGCGTGAAGAAATTGTAGCCTTCCTACAAGGGATTGCTGATAAACATGACTATATCAAGGTTATCTTGACAGGTGCGGGGACTTCTGCTTATGTGGGAGATACCTTGGTACCTTACTTTAAGGAAGTCTATGACGAACGCAAATGGAATTTCAATGCCATTGCGACCACAGATATTGTTGCCAATCCAGAAACCTATTTGAAAAAAGATGTTGCGACTGTCCTTGTATCTTTTGCTCGTAGTGGGAACTCGCCTGAAAGTGTGGCGACTGTTGATTTGGCCAAAGCCTTGGTGGATGAGCTTTACCAAGTGACGATTACTTGTGCAGCGGACGGTAAATTGGCTCTTCAAGCCCATGGAGATGACCGCAATCTCTTGCTCTTGCAACCAGCTGCTTCTAATGACGCTGGATTTGCCATGACTTCTAGCTTTACATCAATGATGTTGACAGCTCTCTTGGTCTTTGATCCTATAGAATTTGCTGTGAAAGCTGAACGTTTTGAAGTTGTGACTAGCCTTGCCCGTAAAGTTCTAGACAAGGCAGAAGATGTCAAAGAGCTTGTTGACCTAGACTTTAACCGTGTCATCTACCTTGGTGCTGGTCCATTCTTTGGCCTTGCTCATGAAGCTCAGCTCAAGATTTTGGAATTAACAGCTGGTCAAGTGGCGACCATGTATGAAAGCCCAGTCGGCTTCCGTCACGGTCCAAAATCTCTTATCAACGAAGATACAGTTGTTTTGGTCTTTGGTGCAACAACAGAATACACCCGCAAGTACGACTTAGACTTGGTTCGTGAAGTTTCTGGTGACCAAATTGCTCGTCGTGTTGTGCTTTTGAGTGATCAAGCCTTTGGACTTGAAAATGTCAAAGAAGTGGCCCTTGGTTGTGGCGGTGTCTTGAATGATATTTACCGTGTCTTCCCTTACATTGTTTATGCCCAACTCTTCGCCTTATTGACTTCACTCAAGGTAGAAAATAAACCTGATACACCGTCTCCTACAGGTACAGTAAACCGTGTGGTTCAAGGTGTGATCATCCACGAATATCAAAAGTAAGACAGTGTTTATGAATTCTTGACAAGAGGATTTGTAAATTATCAGATAAACCATAGATTGTCAGTAGGCTTTCTATGGTTTGTTTGCTTGAGAGAAATAGTCAAAGGAGAACAGAATGAAAGCATATACAGAGCGTGTATTTGGAAATGTTGAGGGACAAGATGTCTTGGCCTATCGTTTTGAGACGGACGGTGGTTACCAACTTGAGGTCATGACTTATGGTGCGACCATCTTGCGCTATGTCACACCTGACAAGGCTGGAAATTTTGCCAACGTTATCTTGGGATTTGATGACTTTGATAGCTATGTAGGAAATAGCCCTAAACATGGAGCGAGTGTAGGTCCAGTTGCAGGGCGTATTGCAGGTGCGACATTTGAGCTCAATGGCAAGACCTATGACCTTGAGGTCAACAATGCTAGCAACTGTAACCACAGTGGTTCAACAGGTTGGGATTCGAGTTTGTTTGAACTAGTTGAAGTGAGCGATCAGGGCTTGACCCTCTACACAGAGCGTACAGATGGGACAGGAGGATTCCCTGGTAATCTCAAGATCTGGATCAGTTACCACTTGGAAGAAACTGGTGCCTATGAAATCAGCTACAAGGTAACGACTGATCAAGATACCTTGGTCAATCCAACCAACCACAGCTATTTCAACTTGTCTGGTGATTTCATGCAGACCATTGACCGCCATGTCTTCCAACTGAACACAGAGGGGATTTACCCAATCGCTCCTGACGGTGTTCCGGCTAAAACTCCAGATGCCAATCGTGATGTGGTTAAACATATCTACAATGGTGCTTTGTTGAAGGATATCTTCGCAGAAGAAGATGAGCAAATCCAGTTGGTATCTGGTTTGGATCACCCATTTGCTCTTCCTGCAGGCCATGAAAATGCTGGTTTCCTTTATGACCAGAACTCAGGTCGCTTCTTGCTTTTCAAGACAGAGGCTCCATGTTTTGTGGTCTACACAGCAAACTTTGTGGACGAGAGTGTCATCATAGGAGGTCAACCAATGGTACAGCACAATGGGATTGCCCTTGAAGCGCAGGCTTTACCAGATGCCATTCACAGTGACTTCAAAGACCAAGTCATTCTTAAAGCAGGTCAAACCTTCACCAGTAAGACACGTTATGAACTTGTTGTGAAATAAAAATTTAGAAATATGATAGGCATTCCAGTAGTTAGGTATCTAATTTTAGGGATGCCTTTTATTATTCCCTTATTTGTATATCTATCCCTAGAATCTTTTTTAAAATTGGTGTATAATGGGACAAGTTGTATATTTTACTATAAATTAACATACCAATTTAAAAATGTAAAAGAGGGGAATATGAATTTCAAAACTAGTGGAGAAGAAAGACAGAATTTCTCGTTAAGAAAATTGGCAGTTGGCCTTGTATCTGTAGCAGTTGCGTGTTTCTTTTTGATGGGAACTGGCCTACAGACGGTATCTGCCCAAGAATCTCATACTGTTAACTATACTTATGTTTTAGAATCAGATTTGACCGATGAAGAGAAGGCTCTCTTGGTTACATCCTTACCACAAGTAGCGGAAGAATCAGATGCGACTTACTATCTGGTTTATCGAGCCAATCAAGTATTGCCCAATACGGGGACCAGCTCTTCATTAGGGACTGTTGCGTTGGTGGCAGGCCTTAGTTTATTGATTGTAGTAGTTCTTAAGGGACATGATGGCAAGAGCAAGATTAGTCGATTCTTGTTAGTAAGCGCTCTAGGCAGTCAGTTGCTGTCTCCAACTGCCCTTGCCTTGACTAGCGAAACACTAGCTGCTTATAACACCCAACTATCGGTTCAGGTAGGAGATGCCTTGCCAGCCCCGGTTGATATTCCTGGTTATACATACATAGGATATGTGAAAAATAAAGTAGACGTTGTTAAGCAATCAGATAAACAGAAGGCGCATGACAGCAAGTCTAACTTAGAAAATGTAGATAGATCAGTGGTAGAGCCCCAACAGCAAGAGAGTAATGAAACTGTAGTGCAAGCAAAGGGAACTCAAGAACCAGGTCATGAGGGCGATGCCCTAGTTCAACCCGTTCAACCGACTTATACAGAACCCGTTAGCACCCAAGGCACACAAGAGTCAGGTCATGAGGGCGAGGCTCTAGTTCGACCAGTGCAACCGACTTATACAGAACCCGTTAGCACCCAAGGCACACAAGAGTCAGGTCATGAAGGCGAGGCTCTAGTTCAACCCGTTCAACCGGCCTACACAGCACCAATCAGTACTCAAGGTACACAAGAGTCAGGTCATGAGGGCGAGGCTCTAGTTCAACCAGTTCAACCAGCGTATACAGACCCAATTAGCACTCAAGGCACACAAGAGTCAGGTCATGAAGGCGAATCCCTTGTTCAATCAGAACTACCAGTTTACACAGGTCCTCAGGAGGGAGCTCCAGTTGAGCCAACAGTGCCAGAGTCTACAGAAGTTGTTAGCAGTAAGGGCACGCAAGAGCCCGGCCATGAGGGTGAAGCCTTAGTTCAACCCGTTCAGCCATCTTACACAGCTCCAATTAGTACCCAAGGTACGCAAGAGCCCGGTCACGAGGGTGAGGCTCTAGTCCAACCAGTACAACCAGCCTACACAGCCCCGGTAGAAGCAAAAGGCACGCAAGAGTCAGGTCATGAAGGCGAATCTCTGGTTCAACCAGAATTACCGTCTTATACAGGTCCAATCAGTACCCAAGGCACGCAAGAGTCAGGTCACGAAGGTGAAGCTGCTGTAGCAGAGGCTCTTCCTGAACTGCCTTTGACAAGCAATCATCGTACAGTAACAGAAACCATTCCTCATGAAACTGAAGAAATTGAAGATGCGACTATCTTAAAAAATCATCGAGAAATTGCTCAGGAAGGAAAAGACGGTTTACGGACAATCGAGTATGAAGATTATCTCGTAGATGGTAAGGTGGAAGCTAGCAAGGAAATCTCACGTACAGAAGTAGCACCAACCAAAGAGATTGTCAAGGTTGGTAGTCTTGTTAAAACCAAACCAACAGTTGAAATTACTAATCTGGTTAAAGATGAGAGCAAAAAAGCAGTAGCAGTCAACTACCGCTTAGATGACCCAACGTCTGCTTTTGTTAAGGCCAAGGCCCAAATTTTTCAAAATGGAACACTGATTAAAGAAGTGGATTTGAAAGATTTATCCGTTCAGCAAACGATTGATGGTTTGGACTACTATACTCCTTATACAATTAAGACTTACCTGACCTATAATCTAGGCCAATCTGATCAGGAAAATACAGAAGTATCAACGAAAGATTTTCAATTGGACTATAAGAAAATTGAAATCAAAGATGTGGATGAAGTGGGGCTCTATGGTAAGGAAGATGGTCACTACCGTCGCTATCTGAATTTATCAGAAGTACCAAGTGATTTATCACCTTATTTTGTCAAAGTCAAATCAGATAAGATGAAAGAAATGTTGCTACCAGTGAGCTCTATTAAGGAAACAGAGGATGGGAAGTACAAGGTAACCGTTGCCTTCAATGAACTGGTTCAAGAGAAAGATTCAGCATACAAGGATAACTATAGCTTCACAGTTGATAAGCAAAAGCTTGCCAAGGACGGTGTCTATACTTCCTTCAAGAAACTGATTGCTGCCATGCAAGGTAATCTCGCTGGAACCTTTAAACTTGGAGCTGATATGACAGCTGATGAAGTGGCCTTAGCAAAGGGACAAACCAGCTATGTGACAGGCACTTTCACTGGTAATCTTATCGGTGCGAGTGATGGGAAGCCGTTTGCGATTTATGACCTCAAGACAGCCTTGTTTGATAACTTGACCAAGGCTACTGTGAAAGATATTGACCTTAAAGCAGTAGCGATTAAGAGTCAAGATGACACAGCCAGCCTAGCAAAAGTAGCTACTAATAGTCAGATTAGTAATGTAGCTGTAGAAGGTCAATTGACAGGTAGCAAGTCAGTTGCAGGTTTGGTAGCCAAGGCTCAAGATACAGAAATAAGCAATAGTTCATTTACAGGTAGCATTCAGGCTAAGCATACGGATGCTTCTCCTTACTATGTGGGAGGTATAGCAGGGCTCTTATCTGGTAATAAGGCTAAGATTGATAAGGTAGCTGTTGATACAAGTATTTCTAGCAATGCCCGTAATAATGACCAATTTGCTGGAGGTATTGTAGGAAAAGTTCAAAGTGGTGCTTTGGTCTCTCATTCGCTAGCAAGTGGAAACATTCTCAATACGACAACCTATCCACGCGTAGGAGGAATAGCTGGTTCTACATGGCAAAATGGCCGTATCCATCATGTCGTTAGCATGGTCAACACTGGAGATGGTTATGCCATCACAGGAGATCAGTACAGGGGAGCAGACATCAAAGATGCCAGCACTGCAGTAGAGAACAAGAAGGCAGATCTCTATGCGACCCCAATCACCCAAGACCAGGCAAGAGAAAAGGTTCAGTCTTATGGTATGACAGTGACGCTAGACGACACAGGTCAAACACTCAAGGCCAATCAGCGCAGTGTGGACTATACTCAGTTAAGCCAAGGCCAAGCTAGTCGGAAAGTTGCTTATCACAATATCGAGAAATTGATGCCTTTCTACAATAAAGAGTTAGTGGTTCACTATGGAAATCAAGTCGATTCTACGGATAAGCTCTACACCACAGAACTACTGGATGTTGTACCAATGAAGGACAATGACATTATCACAGATATTCAGGCCAATAAAGCAGCTATCAATAAGCTGATGTTGCATTTTGCTGATAATACAATCAGCTACTTAGACGTCACTTACAAAGATGACTTCAAAAATACACAAATTGCAGAGTATAGCGTAGCAGGTAAAAACTTTATCTTTACGCCAGAGGCCTTTCTATCTGACTATACGAAAGTGACCAATCAGGTTCTAGCAGATTTGCAAGGGGTTGAATATGACTCGGCAGCCATGAGAAAAGTCCTTGGCATTGAGGCAGATGCTTCACTTGATCCACTATATTTGGATAAAGAATTTGAGAAAGTCAAGGCCAATATCGGTGAACATCTCCGTAAAGTGCTAGCCATGGACAAGTCTATCAATACGATGGGAGATAGTGTAGCAACCTACATCAGTGAGAAAATCAAGAACAACAAGGAAGCTTTCTTGCTTGGTTTGACCTATCTCAATCGCTGGTACAATATCAACTATGATCACATCAATACCAAGGACCTCAATACCTATAAGTTTGACTTTGATGGCAATAGCACAGCTTCAACCCTGGATACCATCATTTCCCTAGGTCAGAGTGGTATGGAAAATCTCAAGGCATCAAATAATATCAGTGCCTATGAGACAACCCTGGCCGCTGCAAAAGGTCGCAAGACAGTGACGGATTTACTAGAGTCTTACAGAAAACTCTTCCTACCAACCAAAACCAATAATGAATGGTTGAAGACAAATACCAAGGCCTATATCGTAGAGAGTAAGTCAGCAATTCCAGAAGTGCGTGCCAAACAAGAGTCAGCTACCCCAGATAGTAACTATACGCTAGGAGTCTATGACCGTATTATGGCACCAAGTTGGAAATTAAAAAGCATGCTCCTACCGCTATTGACATTGCCAGAAGAGGATGTTTATGTGATTTCAAACCTTTCTACCTTGGCATTTGGTGGCTACGAACGCTACCGTGACCGTGTCAATAATACAGTCTTGTCAGGAGAAGAACTGCGTCAGTATGTTCGTGCTAAGGTCGACCAGTCGGCTGAATGGCAACGAGACCACTACGATATCTGGTACCATCTCCTTTCACCAGAATACAAAGAAAAACTCTTCCGTTCAGTCATGGTTTCAGATGGCTTTGGTATGAAAGATAGCAACAGCAATTATTATTGGGCTACCCTGTCTGATAAGGCCATTGATTCGATCTACAACTTCTTTGGACCAACTGGTAAGTGGTATGGGGAAAGTAAGGGAGCTGGAGCCTATGCCAACGGTTCTGAGGTTCACTATGTCAGTGACCGATTGTTGGATAAATACGGAACATCTGTCTATACTCATGAAATGGTTCACAATTCTGACGGACATATTTACTTTGAAGGGAAAGGTCGTCGTGAAGGATTGGGAGCAGAGTTGTATGCCTTAGGATTGTTACAGTCTGCTGATAACCTAGATAAGGATGCTATTGTCTTGAACACCCTCTATAAAGGGGATAAGGATTCACCAACTCGCTTACATACTTATGACCCGACAAGCCGCTTTACATCAGCTGCGGCCTTGCAGGAGTATGTTCATGGTATGTACGATGTCTTGTACACCTTGGATGCTATGGAAGCCAATGCCATTGTAACTAAGTCAAATGATGTTAAGAAAAAATGGTTTAGAAAAATAGAGAATTTCTACATTGAGGACAAGTATCATAAACAAACGCATGCAGGAAACTCTGTTCGTCCGCTGACAGATGAGGAAGTAAGTAAACTAACTAGTCTCAATGCCTTGATTGACAATGATATCATCAACCGTCGGGCTTACCGTGATAAGAGTGACTATGCTCGCAATGGCTATCATCTTATCAGTATGTTCTCACCGATCTATGCTGCCCTTAGCAATCCAAAGGGTGCGCCTGGTGATATCATGTTTAGAAAGACAGCCTACGAATTATTGGCAGAAAAAGGTTACCAAGATGGCTTCTTACCATATGTATCGAACCAATATGCAGAAGAAGCTAAACTCAATGGGGACATTACCTATTCAGATTGGCTCCGAAAAGATGTGGGCCTCATAACTGATAGCCTCGTCTTGAAAAATGTCTTTGCCAACAAATACGGTTCATGGGCTGAGTTCAAGAAAGATATGTTTGATCAACGTATTCGTAAGCAAGATCAATTGAAACCAATCACCATTCAGTACGAGCTTGGTGTACCAAACAGCAGCAAGGAGATTACAATTCGTTCAGCAGCCCAAATGCAAGAACTTATTGATCAAGCAGTGGCAAGAGATGTGGCTAATATTGACCGTACAACAAGCCATGCTCCTGCAAGCTGGGTACATCTCTTGAAACAAAAAATCTACAATGCCTACCTACGTAGCACAGATGATTTCAGAGAATCGATTTATAAATCATAAGAAAACTCCCTCAAGTTATCCTGTCCAAGTCACTCTATCTTGCAGATGGTCGGTCTTTGTGATAGAATAGCATAAAGTCCTTTTGAGGGGGAACTTGCTAGGAAATCCCCAAGCATTGTAACGGATTAACTACCCTCGCCTTTTTGTGAGGGTAGTTTTTCGTTTGTAAGCAGAAAATAGTAGAGAAAGAGTGTATAGTATGTCGAGAATTGTCACCATTCATCCAGCCAAGGAAATCCATCGCTACGGTTTTGAGAGTACCCAGGCCTATCGCGCCCGCATAGCACGACATCTGGGTTTGGAATATATCCATCTGGTGTCGAGCCCTCAGCTTCGTCCTGACTGGAAGAAAGACTTGATCAAGTTAGGATTTTTAGAAAAGGAATTACTCTGCGTTCCTCATAGCTTTTCAGATATGGGGCATGCTGACTTGACAGTGAGACCAGAAAGTCTAACCCTAGCAGAGGGAGATCAGGTTGAACTCAATGAAGATGGCTTTGTGGCCTCTGTTACCCTTGGAGATGGTTCGGGCAAATATTACTATACCAAGGGTCCTTTCTTGTTTGAAGATTTTAAAGAAAAGGAGTTGCGTTGGTATCATGAAAATGGAGAACTGGCTCTTGAAGGTCGCTATATCGATCCTTTCAAAGAACCCTCTCCTGTCACCATCTTTTATCCAGAGTATATCTACCGCATTGAGGGAGAAATTTGTTCTGAAGAGGACTTGCTGGTCAAGTTCCTAGCTAGATGGGCTCAGCAAACTGACCTCTTTATTCGTGACCAACAAATCGTACCCAAACCTAGCCTCTGGCGTTACATGGAAAACACGGACAAAAATTACTATGAAGTCGTCCATGAAAATATCATGCGAGACTTACGCCTCGCCAATCTACGCAAGGCAAACAGATATCTAGTTGCCAGTGAAAAGTTGACAGAAAGCTTGGCGCAAGAAGGTTACCAGACAAGATTCCTGCCACCTATGTTTACAGAAAAATTAGGTCAGCTAAGAAAAATCGGACCTGTTTTGGACTATTGCTTAGTGGGGCATATGGGAGAAGGCAAGAATGTTGAGTTTGTCATCGAAGCCTTTATCGAACTCTACAAACGTGGCTCCAAGTCCCAGATTACCTTTTATGGTGGTACAGAGGAGCGTCTGGAGGAACTGCGCAATCGCTACGACCTGCCACCAACCATTCACTTCAAAGGCATTGTCGATGAGGTTCCTTACCACCTCCACCAGTGCTACCTGTCGGCTAGTTTTACAGAATTATTTGCCAACGCCTGCGTCGAAGCCCTCAACCAAGGTTTGTTAGCCTTGTTATCAGATGTGGAGATTGCCCATCGTTTCTATGCCGGTCAGTCAGATGCCATCCGACTTTTCCGGAATAAGGCACAATTGATCCAAATGATAGAAGAGATGGAACATCCTGATTTTTATCAATTAAATGAAAAAAATCTAGCCTTAGCCTCTCACTATTCTCTGGAAACAGTAGCTCAAATATACAGAGAACTATTAGATAGGAACTTCTAGGATGTTGGGAATTCTAGTTACCCTCTCGCTGTATTTCTGCTTGATTTCCTGGATTGCCTATCGGAAAAAAGGGAGCGAAGAGGACTACTATCAGGTTAAGAAAGCTGTTCCTGTGATCGTTTTGGCCTTCTCGGTCTTTGCGACCTTGCTCAGCCCTATTTCCTTTCTGACTCTGGTGGGGAATGCCTATACAGGCAGATCCTATCTATGGTTTGCCCAGTGTGGCATCTTTCTAGCCATTCCCCTCGCCCACCGCTACTTTTTGCCTCTCTATCAAAAGGGAAACTACGAGACGGCCTATCATCTTTTAGAAGACAAGTTTCAATCGTCTGGCATTCGCTCACTGGCCTCAGGCCTTTTCATCCTCTACCAGTTGGGGCGAATAGCAGTTGTGACCTACTTGTTGTCTCAGGCCTTAGAGCCCTTTATCCCTATCAATCAGCTGGTCTTGTCAGCTTTGCTCCTTCTCTTGACGGTCTATTATTTAGCAAGAGGAGGTCTCTTGGTTGTCCTATGGACGGACTTCTTTCAGAGCTGGGTCCTGCTGGCTATATTGGCCCTCTTTCTACCAAGAATTGCCCAATCAGGTCTAGTCGTAAATAGCAGTCAGCAGCTATCTCACTTTGCAGGGACGTTAGATGGCCAGACAGTCTTAATCTTAGTTGCAGGAGCAGGTTTTAGTAGCCTGTTTTCCTACGTTTCCTCACAGGACATCGTCCAACGTTTTAACAGTAAAATGGGGCGTCAGAAGATTGGAAAAATCTTATGGCTACAGGGCCTTTTATCCTTTGGGATTGCTAGTTTACTGTATCTGATTGGCCTATTGATTCGTCAGGAAAATTTTGCCACCACCTCGACCAATCCTGTTCTCATTGCTTACGCTCGGGAAGGTCTGGCACCTTGGTTTGGCAGTTTCATCATGCTAGCTCTCTTGGCAGCAGGACAATCCACGGTCTCATCCAGTATGAATGCAATCGTGACCTGCTTGAAGTTGGATTTCGCCTGGTCAAATATTCGCTGGTCGCCAAGCCTCCTGTCCTTTGTCATAGCAGGCCTATCCTGGCTCCTCTGCCTCTTATTCATGAATGCAGAAATCTACTCCATCTACGAATGGATTAACGGCTTTATGGGTCTGACACTGGGTGTGATTGGAGGTTTGTACCTCTTGGTCTTACTTCTCAAAAAGCCGAGTTTACAACTGGCTAAAATCTATCTGGTCTTTAGTCTAGGGGCTTTGCTCCTCTATCATTACAGTGGCCTTTTTGCTAACCCAAATCCTTGGTTAAATAGCATCATCACCACCCTATCTGCCCTGTTTATCTCAATTCTAGGAAGACTATATGAAAGCAACATCTAAACCCATAGCCGTCATTTTGATCCGTTCAGGTTCACGCGGCTTAGTGGATAAAAATATCAAACCGCTTGCAGGCAAACCCTTGGTTTTCTATACTATAGAAGTCGCTCTAGCCTCTAAGCTATTTAGTGAAATCTGGGTCTCCTCAGACTCACTAGCCTATCTAGAACTCTGTTGTCAAGCCTATCCAGAGATTTGTTGTGTCCACAGACCAAAAGAACTGGCCTTGGCAACAACCTCTAGCTTGGAAACTTTACGAGACTTTTTACAGCCCTTTGAGGAAGAGCAGGTCTTCGTGAATCTACAGGTGACCTCACCCTTGAGAGAGGTGGAGCACCTCGTCGAGTCCTATCAACTCTACTGTCAGTCTGGGGCCGACCATCTGATTTCCTGTGTGAAGGCGGACAAGAGTCGTAGTCTTTTCTTGCAGTTGGAGGAGTCGACTTTTATCCGTCCGCCTCAGGTGTCCAAGCACTATGCTCGGCAGAAAGAGCCTGTCTATTACTATCCCAACGGTAGTATCTGGATTTCTCGCAAGGACCGTTACCTAAGAGATGAGACCTTTTACACAGACAAGACAGTAGCCTATGAAATGCCCAAACTCTATTCTTATGATATCGACGATGCCTTGGATTTTGAAGTCGTTGAGACCTTGCTGCACCATCACCACCTAGGAGAATCAAAGAGATGAAACACCTCATCATTGCCACAACGCCCTTGCAGGCTAAAATATCTCAGTATATCAAGGGACTCTATCCTGATCAGGCCTTTGTCAACCTTTATGTCAGTCCTGTCAAAAATGCCCGACAGGAGCATTATGCTAAGGATTTTGACCATGTTTACTATCCTCAGACGGCAGAGGACTTGGCTCAGATTTGTCAGGAGCTGGCTGGAGATTATGACACCATCTTTTATGCCAGTTTTGACAATAGCTTGATTCTGGACTTGGTTGCTAGTTCCAAATACCATCACCTCATGAGTTTCGATGATGGTTATGCGGATATTTATCCCTTGGGCATGTATGCCCGGCCTCTCCATCCCAGTCAGGTCGGCTCTTTGGGATTGACCAGAGATGACTTGATTGAGCGGACGGAAAAGCACTATACCCTCTATCGCAGTGACTACCATGTCGTAGCGAGAGAAAAGCTGGTCTATCTGGAGCATTTTTTTGACCTGCCCCAAGCACCCGTTTCAAATGGCAAGACGGTCAAGGTCTTGCTGGGACAAAAGTTCTCGGAAGAGGACGACCAAATCTCCATCCGCTTTATCAGTACCTATGCCAAGGCCTTGGCTATTGACCTCTATCTGCCCCATCCCAAGGAGACTTTCACTATACCAGATGTGACTTACTTGGAGACGGAGCTAATCTTTGAAGATGTCCTAGCCCAACTCTTTCAAGAATACGAGTTCGTTCAGGTCTATCACTTCACCTCGTCTGTCAGCCTCCACTTACAAGACCTGCCCCATGTGACCATCACAGGCATTTCCCTCCCCTACTATGAGGACCGTCAAAAAGAATTGCGACGATTAGGTTGTCAGTTTGAAACGGTTTCACTTGGCTGGTAGCATAAATGTATATTTTTAAATATGTAAATCCATGCGTCTGTATGGATTTTTTATATATAAATATAGCGAAAAACTATAGTTTGAATGATTAAAAAGCACTCAAATTCATTGTATAGGAGGTTTTAAAGTGTTAAAATGGAAGAGTGAGGTTTCTGGTTTTATTAATTATTTATTACTATAACAACATTATGAAATCAAGAATCATGCAAAAAATAAAAGTAAAGGATACTAAGAATGTTTATAAATAAAAAAGAAAAATTTTCCATTCGTAAGTTTAAAGACGGTCGTTCAGACTCAGTCAAAATCGGTACAGTTGGTCTGATTATCGGTGCAGCCCTTGCAATGGCTGCTGGAACGCAGACAGTTGAAGCGGCAATGACAGAGAACAGTGACAACACAACAACAATCTCAAATGATAAGGGGTCAGTAATTGTAGATACAGCTAATATTGAGAACCCAGATGCAGGTAGGCAATTTTCAACTGATCCAACTGCAGAGGGAACAAATACAATTACTAAAACTGGAAAAGTAGACTACAAATATGTAACTGCTGAGGGTAATACTGTATTAGAAGAAAACAAAAACCAAAACTCTGGTGCTGATAAAACTATCGAAACACCATACGATGTATACGGTAAATCAGGAGAAGTTTTCAAAGGAACTACAGGTGGTGATGCAGAAGCTAGCGACCTAAACGACGCTAAAGAAAATGGTAAGAAAGAAACAATCGAAAAAGATGGGAAGACTTACCACCTAATCGGAGAACCTAAGGTTGAAACTACTGGAAACGGTGGAGGAGTGTACTCTGACACAACTCTAGGTGATGTAACTGCGAAATTGACTCCAGAAGGGTTAAGTAACGCAGAAGGTAAAATCACTTATGATACTGTAAAACCTGGTGGAAAAGCTTGGATTGTTGAACAAACAGGAAAAGGAACATATGGTAAATATGTACAAGCTGATTCAGGTGCGATCACTTCTGATGCTAAGATGATAGAAGCTTTCAAAGCTGGAGAAGCAACAGCAAAAAACTTCACTTCAGCTAACGTAACAGCTGATGGTGGAATCAAAGAAGGTGATTATGTTTTCGTCCTTGAGAAAAATACCTATGTAACAGCTAAAACTGAGAGTTTCTCTTTAACAGCACAGATACAATTGTCATCTAGTGATAATGTAGCAGATGATAAAGATGGAACTGGGGCTACTTTAAATAGAACATATGCAATGGTACAAAACTTTAAAGCGGCTCCAGATACTTTAACAGGAGAAGCAAACAAAACTCTTGTAAAAAACTATCTTGCATATCTTCAAGAAAAAGGATTTGAAGATAACCTCCTTAATTTCAAACGATATATTACTTTAGGAATGGCGGCAAAAACTGGTGGTCCTCTGGAGATTAGTGCTGATAAGGGAGATCAAGTTGATGATAAAGGAAGACCTACAAGTGATATAACAGCTGATATAGCAAGCGTTACTGATCAAGAAACAAGTACTTTAGAAGATAGTAGTGATTTTCTTCTTAAATTTTCTGATCCTTCGCCGGAAGTTGAAGAGTATTCTTACCGTGACGAAATCACTCCTCTTCGTGCATACCGTTTAGCAAGTGGTACTACAACAATCACTTACACTTATGCAGAAGAAAAAACTCGTGAAATCGAGAAAAAAGGTTCTGTAGTCGTTAACTACCAAACAGAAGACGGAACAGAATTAAAATCTCCTTACACTGATACTCCTGAAACAGTAGCTGAAGTAGTAACTGAGAAATACTATGTTGATGCTGATGGGAATGATGTAATTGTAAGTAGTACTACAGCTTCTAAAAACGTACCTTACAACACTAAAGAAAATGAAACTGAAAAACCTCAAAAACTTACAGATGCACAAGGAAATGTTTACTACCTAAACGAAGCAAACACAATGACATCTGTAAATGGTACAGAAACTACATCACCAGCTGAAACAGGAACAGTAGTAGAAGGTGTTACAAAAGTAACTTACATCTATGAAAAAGCTGGATCAGTAATCGTTAACTACAAAACTGAAGATGGAACTCCACTTGCAGGAACAGTAGTAGACGAAGATGGAGCTGGTAAAACTGTAGAATCAGGTGCAAAAGACATTGATAATGGTAAACCAGGTACAGCTTATAACACTGCCGATAACGGAATGAAACCAACTCGTATTAAAACTGCAGAAGGCAAAGTATACGAATTAGTTCCAGACTTAACTGAAGGTGAAGAAACAGGTGAGGTTGAATCAGGAACAACTAAAGAAGTAACCTACGTTTACAAAGAAGTTAAAGGTAATGTAGTTGTTAAGTACGAAGATACTGAAGGTAACACACTTGCTGCTGACGAAAAAGATGAAACAGATGCTTCTCTAAATGTTAAATACGATACAGCTGACCACAAAAAAGAATCTATCGAGAAAGATGGTGTTAAATACTACTTAACAGCTAAAGAACTGAAAGATGGTTCTAAACCAGCAACTGGTGATGTTGTTGAAGGAACAACAACAGTAACTTACGTTTATGAAAAAGCTGGATCAGTAATCGTTAACTACCAAACAGAAGACGGAACTCCATTAGTAGGAACTGCAGACGGTACAGATATTGCTTCGGGTGCTAAAGACACTACAGACGCTAAAGCAGGAACTGACTACAACACTGCAGACAACGGAATGAAACCAAACCGTATTACAACTGCAGAAGGTAAAGTATACGAATTAGTACCAACAGCAACTAAAGGTGATGAAACTGGTAAAGTTGTTGCAGGTGAAACGAAAGAAGTAACCTACGTTTATAAAGAAGTAAAAGGTAATGTTGTCGTTAAGTATGAAGATACTGAAGGTAACGTAATCGCAGAAGACGAAAAAGACGAAACAGATGCTTCTCTAAACGTTAAATACGACACAGCAGACCACAAAAAAGCTGAAATCACCAAAGACGGTGTTAAATACTACCTAACAGCTAAAGAATTGAAAGATGATTCTAAACCAGCTACTGGAGATGTTGTTGAAGGTACAACTACAGTAACTTATGTTTATGAAAAAGCTGGACAAGTAGTCGTTAACTATCAAACAGAAGATGGAACTCCATTAGTAGGTGTTGACCCAGCTGGTGCAAATGTAGCTTCAGGTGCTAAAGACACTGTAGATGGAAAACCAGGATCAGATTATGATACTTCTGATAACGGAATGAAACCAGCTCGTATCACAACTGCAGAAGGCAAAGTATACGAATTAGTACCAACAGCAACTAAAGGTGAAGAAACTGGTAAAGTTGTTGCTGGAGAAACTAAAGAAGTAACATACGTTTATAAAGAAGTAACTGGTGATGTAGTAGTTCACTATGTTGACACAGAAGGTAACAAAATCGCAGCTGATAAAGACGACCTTAAAGGTGCATCTCTAAGCGAAAAATATGATACTGCTGTTGATAACAAACCAGAAAAAATCACTGCAGAAGACGGAACTGTATACTACATTACAAAAGCTGGTCTTAAAGATGATTCTAAACCAGAAACTGGAAACGTAGTTGAAGGTAAAACTGATGTAACTTACGTTTATGAAAAAGCTGGATCAGTAATCGTTAATTACCAAACAGAAGACGGAACTCCATTAGTAGGAACTGCAGACGGTAAAGATATTGCTTCAGGTGCTAAAGATACTGACAATGGAAAACCAGGTTCTGAATACAACACTGCAGATAACGGAATGAAACCAACTCGTATCACAACTGCAGAAGGAAAAGTATACGAACTAGTCCCAGCATCAACTAAAGGTGATGAAACAGGTACTGTAGAATCAGGTCAAACGAAAGAAGTAACCTACGTTTATAAAGAAGTTAAAGGGAATGTAGTAGTTCACTATACAGATGAGGCAGGAAACAAAATTGCTGAAGATGCTAAAGATACAACAGATGGATCAATTAGCACACCATATGACACTTCTGATAACGGCATGAAACCAGAACGTATTACGACTCCAGAAGGCAAAGTTTACCAATTAGTACCAACAGCAACTCAAGGTGCTGAAACTGGTAAGGTTACTGAAGGAACTACAGAAGTAACCTACGTTTATAAAGAAGTAACTGGTGATGTAGTCGTTCACTATGTTGACACAGAAGGTAACGTAATTGCTGAAGATAAAGAAGATACGAAAGGTGCTTCTCTAAACTCTAAATACGATACAACTGACAACAAACCAGAGAAAATCGAAAAAGACGGAACTGTTTACTACTTAACAGAAAAAGCTCTTAAAGATGACTCTAAACCAGAAAACGGAGACGTAGTAGAAGGTAAAACAGAAGTAACCTACGTTTACGAAAAAGCTGGACAAGTAGTCGTTCATTACACTGACGAAAAAGGTAACACTATTCAAGAAGATGCTGTTGATACAAAAGACGGTAAACCAAACTCAGACTACAACACTGCTGATAACGGAATGAAACCAAACCGTATCACTACTCCAGAAGGTAAAGTATACGAATTAATCCCTCAGTCAACTAAAGGTGATGAAACAGGTAAAGTTAAAGCTGGAGAAACGACAGAAGTAACTTACGTCTACAAAGAAATCACTGGTAATGTCGTCGTTCACTACGTTGATACAGAAGGAAACACACTTGCTGAAGATACGAAAGATGTAGAAAATGGATCACTAAGTGAGAAATATGACACAACTGACAACAAACCAGCTAAACTTGAAAAAGATGGACAAGTTTACTACTTGACAGCTAAAGAATTGAAAGACGGTTCTAAGCCAGAAAACGGTGCTGTTGTAGAAGGAACTACAGAAATCACTTATGTATACGAAAAAGCAGGAAACGTTCTTGTTCATTACGTAGACGAAGCTGGAAACACTCTTCAAGCAGATGCTGTTGATACAAAAGATGGTCAACCAGGAGCTAAATATGATACTTCTGATAACGATATGAAACCAACTCGTATCACTACTCCAGAAGGAAAAGTATATGAACTCGTACCAGCATCAACTAAAGGTAACGAAAACGGAAGTGTTGAAGCAGGTAAAACTACAGAAGTGACTTATGTCTACAAAGAAGTAAAAGGAAACGTCGTCGTTCACTATGTAGACGAAGCTGGAAACACAATCGCAGAAGACATTAAAGATACGACTGATGGATCTGTAAGCTCAGCATATGACACAAGTGACAACAAACCAGCTACAATCACTACAAAAGATGGTAAAGTATATGTACTTGTACCAACTTCAACTAAGGGTGAAGAGTCTGGTAAAGTAACAGAAGGAACAACAGAAGTTACTTACGTTTATAAAGAAGTAACTGGAGATGTAGTAGTTCACTACGTTGACACAGAAGGCAACGTGATTGCTGAAGATAAAGAAGATACTAAAGGTGCTTCTCTAAACGCTAAATACGATACAACTGACAATAAACCAGCAACAATCGAAAAAGATGGTGTTAAATATTACTTAACAGAAAAAGCTGTTAAAGACGATTCTAAACCTGAAACAGGAGATGTAGTAGAAGGTAAAACTGAAGTAACTTACGTTTACGAAAAAGCAGGACAAGTAGTAGTTCACTATGTAGACGAAGCTGGAAACACAATCCAAACTGACGCTGTTGATACCAAAGACGGTAAACCAGGAGCTGCTTACAACACTACTGATAATGATATGAAACCAACTCGTATTACAACTGCAGAAGGAAGAGTATACGAATTAGTACCAGCATCAACTAAAGGTAACGAAAACGGAAGTGTTGAAGCAGGTAAAACAACAGAAGTAACATATGTGTACAAAGAAATTAAAGGAAACGTAGTCGTTCATTATGTAGACGAAGCGGGTAACACAATCGCAGAAGACGTTAAAGATACTACAGACGGATCAGTAAGCTCAGCATATGACACAACTGACAACAAACCAGCTACAATCACTACGAAAGATGGAAAACTATACGTATTAGTACCAACTTCAACTAAAGGTGATGAAAATGGTAAAGTAACAGAAGGAACAACAGAAGTAACTTACGTTTATAAAGAAGTCAAAGAAGGTACTACAAATGGAGGCTCACTCACTCCATCTCAACCAGGTTCTCCATCAACACCTTCAACAAACCCAACAAGTCCGGTGAAACCGACAGACCCAAGTCAACCAACAACACCGGCTAACCCAGCAACCCCAGCTGCCCCAGCTAACCCAGCAACCCCGGTTGCTCCGGCTAATCCAACTAACCCAACAACACCGGCTAACCCAGCAACTCCAACGATGCCATCAGCACCAGTAAATGGTAAAGCACCACAAGCTCCAGTAGCTCCATCAGAAGCTAAAGGACAAGCTGAACTTCCTAATACTGGTACAGAAGACCATGCTAGCCTAGCAGCACTTGGACTTTTAGGTGTCTTGAGCGGATTTGGGCTTGTTGCTCGTAAGAAAAAAGAAGACTAAATTTAATTAGATTTTCTGATAAGAATAAGGAGTAGGATATCATATCCGCTCCTTTTTCTATGTAAATATGAGGTAATTTTTAAGCTTTTTTGAAAGTTATTAATCATATTTCTGAAGCTATTAATTATCTTTGCTTTTTTATATATCAACATCGATTAAAATATCGAATTGCTTGACATAGTGAATAGATAGAGTTATTATATATATTATACAATAGGTGAAGTCAGGGATTTTCTTAGTATCTATTTAAGGATTTTACTGACTTTTCTTGGTGTAAATAAAAATATAAGAAAAGGAGTAGTAATGTACTCACGAATAAAAAAATATCATGGACAAAAGGTTCAACGATTTTCAATCCGAAAGTATAGTTTCGGTGCAGCATCGGTAGCGATTGCTGCGCTTATGATGTTTGGAGGTGGAGCCACTGCAAAAGCTGACACTATTCAAGGAAACGATGCAAGAACGAGCTCAAATTTGTCTAATCAACAGTCATCGCCATCTCAAGAAAACCTAAATCACGAAGAGAATGTTGCGAGCTCTGATGCTAAGGGAAAAGAAATTCCTTCTAAAGATCCAGTTTCTAAACCAGTAGTAACTTCAGCTGAAGCTTTAGTTAATGAAGATAGGGTAGCACCAGAAAATATTGCAAAGGTAGACTTCAGTAAGTTATCAGAAGCGATTTCACGTATTCAATCAGCTATCGATAAAGTTGAAATTAGTAATAAAACATCAAAAACTATTGAGGATGCAAAGGCAGCACTATTAGAAGCTCAAGCTTTATCAGCAAATGATAAAGCAACTCAGGCAGAGGTAGATAAAACTGTTGCAAGATTAGGAGAAAAGGCTTTTGTAATTGAGAGCATGCCAAAAGTGTCTCCTGCTGTAGAAGATAAATCAGAAACAGAAGCTAAAGTAGAAAAAACAAATAAAAACCAAGATCCACGAAACGGAAAAGCAATTCCTGGTAAAGGGGAAAGTGGGTTTAGAGCGACTCCTACTGGTGTAGGAGAACAAGCAGCAGAAGGTCCTACTAGTAATAATAAAAGAGGGGTAGGAGCTAACCCAGTAGATAACGTTATTTCAAGTTTGAAAAATCAATTTGGAGATATTGATTTTAATACTCCAGATGTTGAAACAAAATCTGCTACTGTTGAAAATCAATATTCAAGAAATAGTACTAGTTCTCCAAATCCAGCTCCAGTAAAACTTGGTAAAATTACTTATAATTGGAAAGAAAAGAGAATTGAAAATGAAATTGATGGATGGAAAATAGAAGGGACAAATAATTATGTAACAGCGATTAAACCAGAAGCTCCAACAGAAGTTGCAGCGGATAGACCTGCTGGATTTGATCCGAAACCATCTAAAGTTTACGATAATAATGGAAGTATTGACAGACAATACAATGATACTCCTGTTCCAGGAAATCCATTAGCACCTAATAAAGCTAATCAAAACTATGCAAATGGTGTTAACTACTCAAGTGTACCTGGTGTTCCTTTAAATAATGCAGCACATTCAGCTGTAGGGAAAGATTATTATATTCAATTAAATAAGAAAGGTACACAAATTTCGAAAGAATTTAATGTTAATCCGAACTCTAGATTATACCTAAGTGTTCTAACAGGTGGTGCCTATGGGAATATGGGTACTGCTGGTACTGGTGAAAAAGTAGAAATTACAGTTAGAGATGCAGATACAGGTGAAGTTTTAACAACACTGAAAGATGCGAATAATAATAGTGAAACAACACACGTTTCAACTCCGTATGGTGATGGAGGGAATGGTAATGGTTTCGGATTCTGGAGAACGATTATCAATACTCCAAATACTACTAAGAAAATTAAAGTAACCATTAAAGCATTAGAGGATGGTCCCGCATTTAATAAAACTTATCCAGTAAAAGGAAAAACAGAAATTGAAGATGGATACTTTGTTGGTGGAGTTAACTTAACTGTTGGTGCTGCTTTAGAAATGACGACAGATGTTGTTCGTAATAATACCACGTCCTCTTATGGAGAAGATACTCTCTATAAAGACAAAGAATCAGGTCAATTAAAAGTTACTGTGAAAAACGTTGGTGGGTTACCAACGTACGGCGCTTATGAATACACAATTAAAATTCCTGAAGGTGTAGAATTAAAAGATTCAGTTAAAAAAGCGAATGCATGGAATTGGCCTGGTCCTTACCAAGTGGTATCATATGATGAAACAACTAGAACACTTAGATTGAAATTCAATGCGGGGGATTCTGATCCTGCTAAAAATGGAACTCGGACATTCGGTATTGATTTCACAACAGCGAAAAACTTCAAAGGGACAGCTACTTTCAAGGTAACTGCAGAAATTAAAGAAGGATTTACAGATTTACAAGGAAACAGGGTATTAGAAAATACAGGTGTTGTAAATCCAAATAGTCCATATAGAAATACATTTAATGCACTAGGAAATACAGATAATCCTGATTATTATTACAATAAAACAATTTATATTGATACTGTTAAACCTGTTGCTCCTACAGTAGAACCAGTCCATACAGATAGTATTAATGGCGAAAAAACTGATAAAAATCAACCTACAGAATTATTAATTTCTGTACCAACAGAAAAAGATCCTAATTTAACAGATGTACCTAGAGAAAAACAAGATATCGCTGACAATGATCAAAATAATGGAACAAATAGAAATGCTGATACAGAAGTAAAAAATATTGAACGTGCAATTGGTGGATTAACTTCATTGAAAGTTACTTTACCAAATACTAAAACACCAATTACTTTAACGAAGAAAGCAGATGGTTGGTATAATGGTGCAACAAAAGTTGAAGTACGTGATGGTAAATTAGTTGTTCCAGTTCCAGCAGGTACAGATTTAACGGAAGCGAATGAGACAACAAATCCGGACAAACGTATCAAAGTTACTGTGCTTGACAAAGCAGGTAACGAATCAGATCCAGCTTACGCTAATGTTCTAAACGAAGCTCCAACAGTAGCAGTTGAGAAAAAAGATTTATATGTTTATAAAACAAAAGAAGCTGACAAATGGAACAATGCTAAAGTTCTAGAAAAAGCGAAACCATCTGCAACTGACTTAGAAGATGATCGTGATGGTGTTGATTCTACTAAACCAACAATCGCAGTAAGTGATGCAGGTAATCTAGATACAACTAATGTTGGAGATTACACTGTAAAAGTTCAATCAACTGATAGTGAAGGTAAGAAATCAACAGAAACAAATGTCACTGTCCATGTCTTAGACTTAATTAAAGTAGACCCAACAGTAACAACTGATCCAACAAATCCAAGCACAACAGCTCCAGTATCTCCAAAAACAGCAGATACACCTGTAAAAGAAGGAGATGAAAATCTTGGTAAATATCCAGCAGGAGTTACTCGTGAGGACTTAGTTAAAGAAGTTACACGTACAATTAAGTATCTAAAAGAAGAAGATGCAAACAAAGATAATGCTACTCCTTTATATGCTGAAAAGGTGCAAAAAGTAACTTACAAACGTACAGCAACAGTTAATCCTGAAACAAAAGAAGTAACTTACTCTGATTGGGAAGTTTACAATGAAGCGGATAAACTAACTGATGCTAAAGCAGATGGTACTAATGGTAAGTATAACTCAGTTGAATCTCCAGTTATTAATAATTATTTATTAGTGGATAATGCGGATAAACTTGTTCCAGAAAAAGATGCTCCTAAGCCAGCACAAAATGGAACAGCAACTTCTGAAGTGAAGAAAGTTCTTTATAAAGAAATTGGTTCATTTGTACCTGAGTACCCAGCAGGCAAGAAACCACAAGGAGCACCAGATAAGATTTCTTATCCAAATAACCCGAATGATCCAACGGTTCCAGGTGATTTTAGCACGATAACAATTCCATATGTTCCAGGTTATACTCCAGTATATAATGGACAAGAATTGACACCGAAAAATCCAAATGATCCAACTCAAGGCTATAAAGTTCCAGATGGATTTACACCAACGGATAAATTTGGGGAATCACCAATTACATATACACCTTCTACTCAAACAGCTAAAGTAGTGATTGAGAAGAAAGTAGATGGAGCTGCAAATGAAGTGGTTTCTAGCTTTGATTTAACAGGAAAATCTGGTTCAGAATTACCAGCAAGTACAGATGTTGAAAACAAAATCAAAGAACTTAAGAATCAAGGTTATGAAGTAGAAAGTGATGAATACCATATTCAAGATAATCATCACCCAGCATTTGATGACAAGGAAGATATCAATGCACAAGATGGTACATCAGCACCTTCTCAAACATTCAAAATTGTGGTTAAACCTAGAATCATTGAAGTTCCTTCATCAACACCACATGAAAAAGATAGTCCAGTAGATCCAAAAGGGGATACCCCAGAACTTAAGTGGCCTGAGGGATTGACTGAATCTGATTTGAATACAACAGCTAAGCGTGTGATTTCTTATGTTAAAAAAGAATCAGATACATCGGCTGAAGAAAAAGTTAAGGATGATACTGTTCAAACGGTGCCATTCACAAGAAAAGCGACCGTTAATCTTGTCACAAAAGAAGTAAGCTATACTGATTGGGAAAGTCCAAATAAAACATGGGATAAAGTTGGAGTAGACGTTCTACCAGGATATATTGCTGATAAAAAAGAAATTCCAGCTAAAGAAGCAGCAACCCCTGCAAAAGATACAAAAGTAATCCCTGATGAAACGGATAAAGTTACTTATACGAAGATTGGAAGCTGGATTCCTGTTGATCCAACCACTGGTAAGGATGGAGATCCGATTCCATTCCCTAACGATCCAAATGATCCAACCAAGACTGGTGAAGTTACACAAATTATTCCTCATAAAGATGGATATACTCCAAAAGATGGAAATGGAACACCATTAGAACCGGTAAATCCTGCTAAACCAGAAGAAGGATATAAACCACCAAAAATTACGGATCCAAAAGCAAATATCAAGATTACCTATGATAAAGACGATCAAAAAGCAAAAGTAAAATTTGTTTCAGTAGATGATGAAGGTGTTGAAACACCATTAGATACGAAATATAATATTGATGATCTTACTGGTAAATCAGGAGATAAAATTCCAGAAGAAAAAGTTCAAGCACGTGTTGATGTTTTGAAATCTATGGGATATGATGTTGTAGATAATCCATTTGATCAGGATCCAACATTTGATACTAAGAAAGAAATAGATCAAGAGTTTACAATTAAAGTTAAACCACAAGTTTCAACTGCAAAACCTGTTTATGTAGTAGAAGGAGATAAACCATCTTCAGAAAAATTAAAAGATGCTGTTACTACTAAAGGAAATGAGAAAACAGTAGATGAAACTAAACTTCCTGATACAACTGATAAAGTTGGGGATGACACATTAACAGCTCCTGTGACAGTGACATATGGTTCAGGGGATAATAAACGTGAAGAAACTGTTAATGTACCGATTAAAGTTGTTGAAGGATATCCACAAATTGTCCCAGTAGATCCAAAAGAAGCTCCAAAAGCAGAAGATAGTATCAATCCAGATGATTATCCAGCTGGTTCTAAATTCACTTACGAAAAAGAACCAGATACAACAACACCTGGAGATAAAGGGGTTAAGGTTATTGTTACTGATGAAAATGGAAATGAACTAGTAAGAGTTCCAGCAACAGTACGTGTAGTTGACAGTATTCCACAATACGTTGTGGCTGATAAAGCTAATAAACAACCAGAAGCTAAACAAAGTATCACACCGGGTGAATATCCAGACGGAACGGAATTTACTTATGAAACTCCAGTAGATACAACTACATCGGGAGAGAAAGATGTAGTCGTTGTGGCTAAAGTTGGTGAAGATACGATTGTTAAAGTTCCAGCTAAAGTTGTGGTAGTAGATCCTGAAGTGCAATATGTATTTGAAAATCCTCAAAATACACAACCAGATCCATCTGAAAGCATTAATCCTGATCAATATCCAGACGGAACTAAGTTCACCTATAAAGATGGTGATGTAGATACAACAACACCTGGAGATAAGAAAGTAACAGTAGTTGCGAAAGATGGTGAAGATAAACTTGTAGAAGTCCCTGCAGTTGTGAAAGTATTACCAGTTGTTAAACCAACGGGAGTAACAGTACTTAAAGATAGCACAGATTTAGAAACAATGGTTAAAGCAAAAGCTCAAGAAGTGGTGGATGCATTACCAAAAGATAGTATTCCTGCAGGTGTAACAGTAACTGTTAAAGAAGTGAAAGAAAAACCTGAAACAACTGCTACAGGAGAACAAAAACCAGCTAAGGTAGTTATTGAATATACTGATGATAAAGGCCGTGTAGTTGGATCTAAAGAAGTAGAAGTTCCGGTAACAGTAGTTGGATCAACAACTAAACGAGTAGTCGTGTTTGAAGGTGATAAACCAACGAAAGCTGAAGATGCCGTAACACCAGGACAAGGCGGGACAGTTGGTAAACCAACAACATTACCAGAAACAACTGGAAAAGCAGGAACTACAGATGTAACAGTCGAAGTTCCAGTAACTTACGAAGGAATTAAAGATCCAGAGAAAGTAATAGTACCAGTAACAGTATTACCAGTTGCTAAAGGTGAAGTAACAGTACCAAAAGGTGAAACTACAGATAAAGTTAAAGAAGTAGCTAAAGCTAAAGCGGAAGAAGTAGCAAACTCAGCAGATTTCAAAGCTAAATTACCAGATGGTGCCAAAGATGTAGAAGTTGGAGCGATTACAGAAGAAGTGCTTGCAACCATTACATCGGAAGCAGGAACAAACAAAGGAACTGTAAAAGTCCCAGTAACCTATACAGTAGATGGCGTTAAGTATACAAAAGATGCAGAAATTACTGTAAATGTCGTTGGTTCAAATGCTGATCAAGTATACGTTGTTGAAGGCGACAAACCTGAAATAGCTAAAGTAAAAGATGCAGTAACACCAGGACAAGGTGGAACAGTACAAGATCCAACAGAAGCTGATTTACCAGATACAAAGGATAAAGTTGGAGCAACCGATGTAACAGTACCAACTAAAGTTAAGTATGCAAATGGTGAAGAGACAGTAAAAGTCCCAGTGACAGTATTACCAAAAGTAACCCCAGAAGGTGTAACAGTTCTTAAAGATAGTGATAAGCAAGAACTAGAAAAAACTATTAAAGAACAGGCTGAAAAAGCAGCTAATAACGTGAAGGGGCTTCCATCAGGAGTTACTGTAACAGTTACAGAAGTTAAAACAGGAACAGTACCACCTACAGCAACAGTTGGTGTACAAATCCCAGCGACAGTAGTGGTAGAGTATGTGAAAGATGGTAAAGTAGTTGCGACTAAAGAGGTACCTGTACCTGTTAACGTAGTAGAAGTCGTTCCAGTCTCAATAGAGACACCAGTTACCTCTACCCCATTAACACCAGAGGATTACACAAAAGGCATCAAGATTCCAGAAGGTGGCAAGGTCACAAATGTTGAAAACATTCCAGACTTAACAACACCAGGTAAGAAAGATCCAGTTAAAGTCACGGTTGAATTACCAAATGGAAAAGTGATTACAGTAGAAGTTCCAGTTAATGTAACACCTGTTAAGGAAATTGAAACTCCCGTTACGAAAACACCATTAACGCCAGAGGATTACACTAAAGGAATCAAGATTCCAGAAGGTGGCAAGGTCACAAATGTTGAAAACATTCCAGACTTGACAACTCCAGGTAAGAAAGATCCAGTTAAGGTAACGGTAGAATTACCAAATGGGAAAGTGATTACAGTAGAAGTCCCAGTTAATGTAACACCTGTTAAAGAGATTGAGACACCAGTCACCTCTACCCCATTAACGCCAGAGGATTACACTAAAGGAATTAAGATTCCAGAAGGTGGTAAGGTCACAAATGTTGAAAACATTCCAGACTTGACAACACCAGGTAAGAAAGATCCAGTTAAAGTCACGGTAGAATTACCAAATGGAAAAGTGATTACAGTAGAAGTCCCAGTTAATGTAACACCTGCCAAAGAGATTGAAACTCCAGTAACTAAGACCCCATTAACACCAGAGGATTACACAAAAGGCATCAAGATTCCAGAAGGTGGCAAGGTCACAAATGTTGAAAACATTCCAGACTTGACAACTCCAGGTAAGAAAGATCCAGTTAAGGTAACAGTAGAGTTGCCAAATGGAAAAGTGATTACAGTAGAAGTCCCAGTTAATGTAACACCTGTTAAAGAGATTGAGACACCAGTCACATCTACCCCATTAACACCAGAGGATTACACTAAAGGAATTAGGATTCCAGAAGGTGGCAAGGTCACAAATGTTGAAAATATTCCAGACTTAACAACTCCAGGTAAGAAGGATCCAGTCAAAGTAACTGTGGAATTACCAAATGGAAAAGTGATTACAGTAGAAGTCCCAGTAACAGTAACACCTGTTAAGGAAATTGAAACTCCAGTTACGAAAACTCCATTAACACCAGAGGATTACACAAAAGGCATCAAGATTCCAGAAGGTGGTAAGGTCACAAATGTTGAAAACATTCCAGACTTGACAACTCCAGGTAAGAAAGATCCAGTTAAAGTAACGGTAGAATTACCAAATGGAAAAGTGATTACAGTAGAAGTCCCAGTAACAGTCACACCAAAGGCGACTCCAGCTCCAAGAGAAACGGTTAAAACTACCCCAATCGTAGTAGAGGTTGGAACTCCAATTGGCAAAGATGATGTTAAGAAACATGTTGAGTTACCAAAAGGTGCCGAAATCGTAGAAGTTGGAGAAATCCCAGCAACTGATACGGCAGGACAAAAACCAAGTGTTAAAGTAAAAGTGAAACTACCATCAGGAGAAATCGTAGAGGTAGAAGTCCCAGTAACAGTCATACCTAAGCATGTTGAACCATCAACTCCAAATAAACCAGCTTCTCAAACATCAACACCTAAAAATGTTGAAGTTCAAAAAGAATTGCCTAACACAGGTACAGAAGCCGACTCTAGCTTAGCAGCACTTGGACTTTTAGGTGTCTTGAGTGGATTTGGACTTGTTGCTCGCAAGAAAAAAGAAGACTAATTCTAATTAGATTTTCTGATAAGAATAAGGAGTAGGATATCATATCCGCTCCTTTTCTTTTTGGGATTGAGATGAGAGTTATCATAGCATTGGTTAAAAATTTTCGGTGGTTTTATTGTCAATTCTCTGTAGATTTTCTCGTTCTAATCCCATATAGACAAGATTACAGAATCATGATCTATAAGTTGTCTGGCTTGACTTTCTTGATGGAAATTATATAATGGTTGTAATAAAAATAATTACAATTAAAAAAAGAGGACCATTTATGACCTATGAATACAAGAGCCACATTTATTTGGCAGAGGCAGTTTTGAATGTAAAGGATTTGGCAAGTCAAACAGCCTTTTATCAGCAAGTGCTTGGTTTAGAAATCTTATCTAAAACTGAGACAGAGGTAGTTCTAGGCCTGGGTGGAACAGCCTTGGTACAGCTGATTCAAGCACAAGAGAGTGGAGAAGTAAGGGAACATTATGGCCTTTACCATCTGGCCATTCTCTTGCCGACACGAAAGGCTTTGGCTGATGTCTTAAAACACCTGACAGATTTACAGATTTCTCTTGTCGGCGGTGCAGACCATGGTTACAGTGAAGCTATTTACTTGGAAGATTTGGAGGGAAATGGCATTGAACTCTATCGAGATAAGCCAGTTTCCACATGGGAGATTCGAGAAGACGGTCGTATTATAGGGGTCACTGAGGCCCTTGCGGCGCAGGATATCTATGAGTTGGGGGAAAGAGTAGAGCCCTTTACTTTAGCAGAAGGCACGAGAATGGGGCATATCCATTTGTCCGTCAAGGATAGTCGAAAGTCCAGCCAGTTTTATCAAAAGGTGTTAGGTTTAGAAGATAAATTCAGTGTGCCTAGCGCTAGTTGGATTGCGGCTGGGGACTATCATCATCATTTGGCAGTCAACGAATGGGGAGGAAAAGGTCTGGCTCCGCGTAAGCAAGGCTTGCCAGGTTTGGACTACTATGTCATTGAAGTTGCTAATAAGGAGGAACTGTTAACTATTGCTCAACGAGCACAAGAAGTTGATGCACCAATCAAGTGGCTGACATCTAGCCAGCTGGAAATCACAGACCCAGACGGAATTGTGACTCGTATTCGTTTAGCAAGGTAAAACTAGAAAACTCTAGTAAATTATCAGTATGGCTAGTTTACCTTTTGAAAAGTCTTTGATAACAGAACTGAGTGAGCTGTATGGGCGAGAATTTTGACAAAGAAGCTGATTAGAGATATAATGAAGAAAAATCGAGCAAGGAAAAAGAAATGACAAACTCAAAGTATATTACTCGTTTGAAACGTTCAGAGGGCCAGTTGCGTGGGATTCAAAAGATGATTGAAGAAGATCGTGACTGTGCTGATATTGTGACGCAACTGACAGCCGTGAAATCTAGTGTGGAGCGCGTGATTGAGATGATAATTACGGAAAACCTTACTGAATGTATCAATCAGCCACTAGATGATCCTGAAGCTCAAAAGGAACGCCTAGAAAAGGCCATCCGATACTTGATTAAAAGGAAGTGAAGTAATTGTTTACTTTATCATAAAGACAAAAATGCCATCAGTAGGATAGTTTAATGTAAGTTTTAACGTTGAGAAAAAGAGGCTCTATTTTTAGGCCTCTTTTTATGATTATTTTGATAAAATAATTCGATCAGAAGGATCAAAGTCAGTATCATCTACTGTAATTTGATTTCCGTTAACAGTGTAGATTTGTACATCATCACCAATGATCATGCGTTGGTTTGCTGGATCAAAAGTAACTTGTTTAATTTTTTGGTCACCGTCAGATTCTAATTTTGTCCATGTTCCTGTTTTACCAGTAACAGTCAAAGTAATTTGATCATGGTCATCTTGTCCTTGATAGGTTCCATCGATGTTTTCAGGTTGAGCTACTGGAGCATTTTGAGCTGGAGCAGCTTGGTTGTTATTGTTATTGCTATTGTTAGTGTTTTGTTGGTTAGATTGCTGATTTTGTTGGTCAGACTGTTGATTTTGGTTAGATTGTTGTGTTTGTTGAGCAGGTTGTTGATTTTGTTGTTGAGCTGCAGGGGCACAAGCTACTAATAAACTAACACTGGCTAATGTTGCAACAGAAAGTGCAATAGTTTTTGATTTCATAGTGAATTCCTTCCTTAATGCCAAAGTTTTTAATTTTATACTGAACGTACTTAACAAATGGCATTCTATGTATTGTATCACTAAAAATATAGAAGTCAATTTATATGCTCAGTTATAGTTTATGAGGAGTTTGACTTGATTTTATCTAGAGCATTCTTACTCATACAAAAAGCAACGGCATATCTGTTACTTTTTGTATGGGGTAATAGATTCTTGTAGAAGATTATTTATTCTACTTGACCTGGCCAAGCATTCATGCCACCTTCTACATTGGTAACAGTGAGGCCTTGGGCGCTGAGAAATTGGCAGGCAGAGGCAGAACGTACTCCTCCTTGACAGATGACATGGTATGTACGGTCAGAATTGAGTTCTTTGTAGCCCTGCTCTAAGGTACTTAACGGAAGATTTTTGGCACCTGGTGCATGTCCTGCTTGGAATTCATGTGCTTCACGGACATCGATAAGCTCTAAATTTTCATTTTGATATTTTTCATAAAAGTCAGCCATACTGATACTAGTTTCCATATTCTACTCCTTCTGGGTTAGCCATTTTGTATAGTGAATAAGCGCCGTCAAGGTTTTGTACGGTAAATCCTGCTTGCTTGAGGATACGCTCTGCGATATAGCTGCGTAAACCACTGTGGCAGCTGACGATGTAGGCCTGGTTCTTGTCCAGTTCATTCAAGCGTTCCCGTAGTTCGTTTAGGGGGATGTGTATAGTGTCTACCTTAAGTCGACCACTTTGGAGTTCGCCACTGGTCCGAACGTCTAGGAATTTCTTTCCCTTAGCCAGTTCGTCTTCGAGATGGTACCATTGAACGTTGTCGCTGAGAGCTTCGATAAGGTTTAAGGCTGCGTAGCCCAGCATATTGACGGGATCCTTGGCAGAGCCAAATGGTGGCGCATAGGTGAACTCCAATTCTGGTAAGTCAAAGACGGTGAGATTTCCCTTGATAGCAGTTGCTAGGATATCAATTCGCTTGTCAACACCTTTCTTCCCAACTCCTTGGGCACCATAGATTTTTCCAGTGTTTGGGTCAAAGAGGAGCTTCAAGGTTATATCAGTAGCTCCTGGGTAATAACCGGCGTGGTCTTTTCCGCTGACATGAAGTGCCTTGTAAGGAAGTTGATTCATGATAAGGATATGTTCGCTGAGACCAGTCGAAGCAGCTGTCATATCAAAGGCACGAACGATAGCAGTGCCGATACTGCCCTTGTTTGTACGTTCTAGTCCTGCGATGACGTCTGCCACTTGGCGTCCCTGACGATTGGCAGGAGAAGCGAGAGAGATGAGGGCATCTTGGCCTGTGATTTCTTGCTTGACAATGATAGCGTCACCGACAGCATAAATATCTTTTTGACTGGTTTCGTAATGTTCATCGACTAGGATACCACCACGAAGTCCCAGTTCAATCCCCGCAGCTTTTGCCAGTCCGTTTTCAGGTTCAACACCGACAGAAAGGATAGTGAGGGCAGAAGTGATCTTTTGCCCGTTTTCGAGAACGATGACTTTTCCTTGGTCTTCAAATCGAGTCGCAGACTGAGAAGTGATAACGCGAACACCGTTTTTAACCAATTCTGCTTGGACAAAGGCTGCCATTTCTTGATCTAATGGTGGCAAGACATGGGGTGCTTTCTCAACAATAGTAACTTGCAGGCCACGTTTTGCCAGATTTTCAGCCATTTCAAGCCCGATAAAGCCTGCACCAATAACGACAGCTTCTTTTGGATGATTGTCCAAGGCTGCCATGATTTCATCGAGATCGGGAACATTGCGAAGAGTGTAGGCGTTCTTAGCTTCTACCAAGCCTTCAATGGTAGGAACAAATGGTTTAGCTCCTGGGGAGAGGATCAGCTTGTCGTAGCTTTCTGTGAATTCCTGTCCATCATGGCGTACGGTCACAGTGTGCTTTGCTGGCGAAATGCTGATGACTTCATGGAAAGGACGAACATCCAAATTAAAGCGTGCTTTGAGACTTTCAGGAGTTTGGACCAATAAGCTATCACGGTTTGCAATTTCTCCTGAAACATAGTAAGGAAGTCCGCAGTTTGCAAAGGAAACAAAGGGACTTTTCTCAAAAATAGTGATTTCAGCGTCTTCCATGAGACGTCTGAGGCGGGTTGCTGCTGACATACCGCCTGCAACTCCTCCGACAATGATAATTTTCATTGACTTTCTCCTTTATATATCTAGATGACCTTACCTGTCCAAGCGCTCATACCGCCTCGGACATTGATGACATCATATCCTTTTTTCTTTAGCTTTTTCGCAGCTAGTTTGCTTCGCACACCAGAATGACAAATGACATAGAGTGTTTCTTTTGTCGCTGGTGTGTAGGAACCAATTTCGGTTAGAGGAACATTTTTGGCATTTTTGATATGGCCTCTACGAAATTCCATCGGCGTCCGAACATCCAGTAGCTGAATTGGTTCCTTGAGTTTGGCTTCTAACTCGCTGGTAGAAATACTGTCAATTTTTGTAAATAAGTGAAACATAGGCACCTCCAAATATACCCTTATGGGGTATATTAAACCATGAAGTCAAGCTTTTGTCAAGCAAGTTGTTTTGACTTGGTGGAGATTGTATTGTTTTTATTCTCAGTTTATCAGCTTCCTCCTTGACACTCGGTCAGCTTTTGATACAATAGTACAAAATCAGAGGAGGTGGGTTATGATTCAGAAACACGCAATTCCCATTTTAGAGTTTGATGACAATCCTCAGGCGGTCATCATGCCCAATCACGAGGGGCTGGACTTGCACTTGCCAAAGAAGTGTGTCTATGCTTTTTTAGGTGAGGAGATTGACCGCTATGCGAGGGAAGTAGGGGCGGACTGTGTCGGCGAATTCATTTCTGCCACCAAGACCTATCCAGTATATGTCGTGAACTACAAAGGCGAGGAGATTTGTCTGGCTCAGGCGCCCGTGGGCTCTGCCCCAGCTGCCCAGTTTATGGATTGGTTGATTGGATATGGTGTGGAGCAGATTATCTCTACAGGTACCTGTGGAGTCTTAGCTGATATAGAGGAAAATGCCTTTCTAGTCCCTGTTCGGGCTCTACGAGATGAAGGAGCTAGTTATCACTATGTGGCACCTTCTCGTTATATGGAAATTCAGCCAGAGGCTATTGCTGCTATTGAGCGAGTGTTGGAAGCCAAAGGGATTCCCTATGAAGAAGTCACGACCTGGACGACAGACGGTTTTTATCGAGAAACGGCTGAAAAGGTGGCTTATCGCAAGGAAGAAGGCTGTGCTGTTGTAGAGATGGAGTGTTCTGCGCTTGCAGCAGTAGCCCAACTGCGTGGGGTTCTCTGGGGAGAATTGTTGTTCACAGCTGATTCTTTAGCAGACTTGGACCAGTACGATAGTCGTGACTGGGGTTCAGAAGCTTTCGAGAAGGCATTGGAACTCTGCCTTGAGATAACTTCTCAGATATAGCTACTCTCCTTCTTTTTATGGTACAATGGATGTATGTTATTCAAATTATTTGTTAAAAAAATTGAAAGGGCCTTGGGTGGACTTTCGCCAGCTCGTCGTATCTTTTTAAGTTTCGCTGGAGTTATTTTTATAGGCTCTCTCCTTTTGAGTTTGCCTTTTGTTCAGGCGAGTGGTTCGCAGGCTACTTATTTTGACCATCTCTTTACGACGGTGTCCATGGTCTGTGTGACTGGCCTTTTTACGCAACCAGTGGCTACTACCTATAATGTCTGGGGGCAGTTGATTTGTATGCTCTTGATACAGATTGGTGGTCTGGGGCTCATGACTTTTATCGGGGTCTTTTATATTCAGGGGAAGCAAAAGCTTAGTCTTCGCAGTCGTGAAACCATTCAGGAGAGCTTCAGTTACGGGGAGACTCGGTCGCTGAAGTCCTTTATGCGTTCCATCTTTTTGACGACTTTTCTAGTGGAGGGCTTGGGAGCTTTTCTTCTTAGTTTCCGTTTTATTCCTGAGTTCGGCTGGGGGCGAGGCATTTTCACTTCTATCTTTTTAGCCATTTCAGCCTTTTGCAATGCTGGTTTTGATAATTTCGGCAGCAGCAGTTTAGTGGCTTTTCAGACGGATCCCTTAATCAATCTGGTTATTGCTGGTTTGATTATCACGGGTGGTCTTGGCTTTATGGTCTGGTTTGACTTGGCAACCCAGTTTGACAAGAAGAAAAAACGCCGTCTGCGTTTCCATACTAAACTAGTTCTCTTCTTGACTGCAGGGATTTTGCTGTTTGGGACAGTATCTACACTCTTTACGGAATGGCACAATCCAGGAACCATTGGCAATCTCAGCGTTCCAGAGAAAGTGCTGGTTAGCTTTTTCCAAACCGTCAGCATGAGAACAGCTGGCTTTGCCTCTATTGACTACACTCAAGCTCGGCCTGTGACCCTGTTTATCTATATCCTACAGATGTTTCTCGGAGGGGCGCCTGGAGGGACGGCTGGGGGTCTCAAGATTACGACTTTCTTTGTCTTGTTGGTTTTTGCGCGTAGTGAATTGCTGGGCTTGCCTCATGCCAATGTTGCGCAGAGAACCATTGAGGCTCGAACAGTTCAAAAATCCTTTAGTGTCTTCATTATCTTTTTGATGACCTTCTTGTTGGGCTTGATGTTGTTGGGAATTACAGCAGAAGGAACACCGCGATTTATTTACCTCATGTTTGAGACCATTTCAGCCCTTGCGACAGTTGGGGTAACGGCAAATCTGACACCAGAACTGGGCAAGTTAGCTCTCAGCATTGTCATGGTGCTCATGTTTATTGGCCGTATCGGTCCCTTGACCTTGCTGGTTAGTCTAGCGGATTACCAGCCTGATAAGAAAGATTTGATTCAGTATATGAAAGCAGATATTAGTATTGGATAAGAAAGGAAGAACGATGTCAGATCGTACAATTGGAATTTTAGGTTTGGGGATTTTCGGGAGTAGTGTCCTGATGGCCCTTGCTAAGCAAGATATGAATATTATTGCCATTGACGACCACGCTGAGCGTATCAATCAATTTGAGCCAGTTTTGGCGCGTGGAGTTGTGGGCGATATTACAGATGAGGAACTCCTCAGAACTGCAGGAATTGATACCTGTGATACGGTTGTAGTGGCAACAGGGGAAAATCTAGAGTCGAGTGTGCTTGCAGTTATGCATTGTAAGAGTCTAGGGATACCAAGGGTTATTGCCAAGGTCAAAAGCCAGACAGCTAAGAAGGTGCTGGAAAAAATTGGTGCCGACTCAGTTATCTCACCTGAGTATGAAATGGGGCAGTCTCTAGCGCAGACCATTCTCTTTCATAACAATGTGGATGTCTTTCAGCTGGATAAAAATGTGTCTATCGTGGAGATGAAAATTCCGAGTGTTTGGGCAGGTCAAAGCCTGAGCCAGCTAGATCTACGTGGCAAATACAACCTCAATGTCCTAGGGTTTCGTGAACAAGAAAATTCACCGCTGGACGTCCAATTTGGTCCCAATGATCTCTTGAAAGCCGATGCCTATATCTTGGCGGTTATTAACAACCAGTATCTAGATGACTTGGCAGAATTAAATTCGTAAAAAAATTAATATAAGTATTTTATAAGAGGGATTTAAGAAAAATTTTAACTTTTTCTTAATCCTTTTTAATTTTAGGAGATTATACTAGAGTCATCAAATAAAGAAAAACTCTAAGGAGAATCCTATGAAATTCAATCCAAATCAAAGATATACTCGTTGGTCTATTCGCCGTCTTAGTGTCGGTGTTGCCTCAGTTGTTGTGGCTAGTGGCTTTTTTGTCCTAGTTGGTCAACCAAGTTCTGTACGTGCCGATGTGGTCAATCCAAGCCCTGCTCAAGTAGCGCCAGATGCGACTGCGGTGAGTGAAAAGAGCGACTTACTAGTAGGAGTTCTCAAAAAAGCAGTCGATACAGCTCTTCCTTCAGAACAGGCAGATTCAACACCTAAAGCAAGCTTGGATACTGCAAGCTCTCCAGAAAAAGCAGATGCAGGTGCTAAAGAGCCAGTAGTAGCACCAAAAGAAGAAGCGCAAGAAAAACCAGAATCTAAGAAACAAACAGAAGATGCGGTTAAACCTGTGGAAAGTCCTGCAGCTACAGTTGCTGGACAAGACCGTGAAGCAAGTGAAACTCAACCAGCAACCACTCCAGCTGAAGTCCAAAAAGGCGTGGCTGACAACACTAAAGATACAGTAGATGTTCCAGCTACTTACTTGGACAAAGCTAATTTCCCAGGCCCATTCACAGCTGGTGTCAATCAAGTTATCCCGTACGAATTCTTCGCCGGTGACGGTATGTTGACTCGCCTTATCTTGAAAGCTTCTGACAAGGCCCCATGGTCAGACAATGGTTCGGCTAAAAACCCCGCCCTTCCACCAGTAGAGAAATTGGGCAAAGGCCTTTACTTCTATGAGGTAGACTTGGCCGGCACCCAAGGTAAATCTGATAAAGAGCTTCTAGACCTCTTGAAACAAAGTGGCACACAAAGCTATAAAGCTACCATTAAAGTGTACGGTGCTAAAGACGGCAAGGCAGACTTGAGCAATCTTGTAGCGACTAAGGATTTGGATATCAACTTGAATGGCTTGACTACCCCAGCTGAAGTCCAAAAAGGCGTGGCCGACAACACTAAAGACACAGTGGATGTTCCAGCCACTTATTTGGATAAAGCCAACTTCCCAGGCCCATTCACAGCCGGCGTCAACCAAGTCATTCCATACGAATTCTTCGCTGGTGACGGTATGTTGACTCGCCTTATCTTGAAAGCATCCGACAAGGCTCCATGGTCAGACAATGGTTCAGCTAAAAATCCCGCTCTTCCACCAGTAGAAAAATTGGGCAAAGGTCTCTACTTCTACGAAGTAGATTTGGCAGGAACTCAAGGTAAATCAGATAAAGAGCTTCTAGACCTCTTGAAACAAAACGGCACTCAAAGCTATAAAGCAACTATCAAGGTATACGGTGCTAAAAACGGCAAGGCCGATTTGAGCAATCTTGTAGCAACAAAAGAATTGGATGTCAACTTGAATGGCCTAACCACTCCAGCTGAAGTTCAAAAAGGCGTGATTGACAACACGAAGGACACAGTAGACGTTCCAGCTACTTACCTAGACAAAGCTAACTTCCCTGGCCCGTTCACAGCTGGTGTCAACCAAGTCATTCCATACGAATTCTTCGCTGGTGATGGCATGTTGACACGCCTTATCTTGAAGGCCTCAGACAAGGCTCCATGGTCAGACAATGGTTCAGCTAAAAATCCGGCCCTTCCACCAGTAGAGAAATTGGGCAAAGGCCTTTACTTCTACGAAGTAGATTTGGCAGGGACTCAAGGAAAATCAGACAAAGAGCTTCTTGACTTGTTGAAACAAAACGGCACTCAAAGCTATAAAGCTACCATCAAGGTTTACGGTGCCAAAGACGGCAAGGCTGATTTAAGCAACCTCGTAGCGACAAAGGATTTGGATGTCAACTTGAACGGCTTGACTACCCCAGCCGAAGTCCAAAAAGGTGTGGCTGACAACACCAAAGACACAGTAGATGTTCCAGCTACATACTTGGACAAAGCCAACTTCCCTGGTCCATTCACAGCTGGTGTCAACCAAGTCATTCCATACGAATTCTTCGCCGGTGATGGTATGTTAACTCGTCTTATCTTGAAAGCATCCGACAAGGCTCCATGGTCAGACAACGGCTCAGCTAAAAATCCCGCTCTTCCACCAGTAGAGAAATTGGGCAAAGGTCTCTACTTCTATGAAGTGGATTTGGCTGGTACCCAAGGCAAATCTGACAAAGAGCTTCTAGACCTTTTGAAACAAAATGGCACTCAAAGCTATAAAGCCACCATCAAAGTGTACGGTGCGAAGGACGGCAAGGCGGATTTGACTAATCTCGTAGCGACTAAGGATTTGACAGTGAACTTGAATGGACATCAGTCTCTGATTCCGATGCAGTCAGGTTTCGTCCCATCTTCTAATGGTTCAGCTATGCCGGCTCCAATGATGAATAGTCATCAAGATGCGTCTAAGATGAACGCTCAAATGCCTAGTGCCAATCAAGATGAGATGAAATCTCAAATGCCAGCTGCTAGTCAGGATAAGATGATGCCTAACAAAGAGCAGGACAAAAACATGAATGCTAGCCAGCCTATGGCAACACCAGGCATGAAACAAGCTCAAGCTCAAGCTCCAGCAGCCTCAAGCAAAATGTCTGATGAAGGCAAGATAGCATCTACTAACAAGGTATCAAGTCCAATGATGGCTGATCAAATGAAAGATCAAAAAGACGTGCTTCCATATACTGGTGAAGCTCAAACATCAATGGCTACTCTTGGATTCTTTGGATTAGCTTTGTCCGGACTGCTAGGTGGCCTCGGATTGAAAGCTAAAAAAGAGGAAAATGACTAGTCTAGTTATAGACTTTCTATCTAGGATTTGAAAAATCCAGATATCGTTTAGAATGTTCGTAAAGAGATTAAAATAGTGTTATACTATTGTGGTATAGCACTGTTTTTTTCAAAGGAGAGACAGATGGGAAAGACAATTTTACTCGTTGACGACGAGGTAGAAATCACAGATATTCATCAACGTTATCTGGTTCAGGCAGGATATCAGGTTTTGGTGGCCCATGATGGAGTAGAGGCCTTAGAAATCTTCAAGAGAAAACCAATTGATTTGATTATTACAGATATCATGATGCCTCGGATGGATGGTTATGATTTGATTAGCGAAGTTCAGTATCAATCTCCGGATCAGCCTTTTCTCTTTATCACGGCTAAGACTAGCGAGCAGGACAAGATTTATGGCCTGAGCTTAGGGGCAGATGACTTTATTGCCAAGCCCTTTAGCCCTCGTGAGCTGGTTTTGCGTGTCCACAATATCTTGCGTCGCCTTCATCGTGGAGGTGAGACAGAGGTTGTCAGTCTCGGGGATTTACGGATGAATCATGGTAGCCATGAGGTCCAAGTTGGAGATGTGGCGCTTGATTTGACCGTCAAATCCTTCGAACTTCTATGGCTTTTAGCCAGCAATCCAGAGCGGGTTTTCTCTAAGACAGACCTCTATGAAAAGGTCTGGCAGGAAGACTATGTGGATGACACTAATACCTTGAATGTTCATATTCATGCTCTTCGACAGGAGTTGGCTAAACATGCTAGTTCAGAAACGCCCACCATCAAAACCGTCTGGGGCTTGGGCTACAAAATTGAGAAAGCACGAGGTAGTCAATGAAATTAAAAAGTTATATTTTAGTGGGGTATATCATTTCAACACTCCTAACGATTATCGTGGTTTTTTGGGCCATCCAGCGAATGCTAATTGAAGAAAGAGAAATTTATTTCCTAGTGGGTATGACTCTCGTGGCTAGTTTTATCGGTGCTGGGATTAGTCTCTTTCTCCTATCGCCGGTCTTTACTTCATTGGGCAAACTCAAGGAACATGCCAAGCGGGTAGCAGACAAGGACTTTCCATCAAATCTGGAGGTTCAAGGTCCTGTAGAATTTCAGCAATTAGGCCAAGCTTTCAATGAAATGTCCCATGATTTGCAGGCCACCTTTGATTCCTTGGAAGAAAGCGAACGAGAAAAGGGCTTGATGATTGCCCAGCTATCTCATGATATCAAGACCCCTATTACTTCTATTCAAGCGACGGTAGAAGGGATTTTGGATGGGGTTATCAAGGAAGGAGAACAGGACCACTATCTAGCAACCATTGGGCGTCAGACGGAAAGACTCAATAAACTGGTTGAAGAGTTGAATTTTTTGACTCTAAATACAGCTAGAAATCAGATGGAAACGACTAGAAAGGACAGTATTTTTCTGGACCAGCTCTTGATTGAGTGCATGAGTGAATTTCAGTTCTTGATTGAGCAGGAGGAGCGAGATGTCCATTTGCAGGTAATCCCAGAGTCTGCCCGGATTGAGGGAGATTATGCCAAACTTTCTCGTATCTTGGTGAATCTGGTCAATAACGCTTTTAAATATTCTGCTCCAGGAACCAAGCTGGAGGTGGTAGCTAAGCTGGAGAAGAATCAGCTTTCAATCAGTGTGACTGATGAGGGGCAGGGGATTGCCCCAGAGGATTTGGAGAATATTTTCAAACGCCTTTATCGTGTTGAAACTTCGCGTAACATGAAAACAGGTGGTCATGGCTTGGGTCTTGCGATTGCGCGTGAATTGGCCCATCAATTGGGTGGGGAAATCACAGTCAGCAGTCAGTACGGCCTAGGAAGTACCTTTACCCTCCTTCTTAACCTCTCTGGCAATGAAAATAAAGCTTAAAACCCCTTTACAAATCTAGCCATTCATGGTAAAATAGATTTTGTGTGAAATATCAGCAGGAAAGCATGAAGCTCGTCAACAGGTGTCTTATGATAAGTAACCTTGGCTGTTTAGGCGAAGGGCATCTGCACGAATCAGGGCTTTCTAAGTGACTATTTCCACCGAAATATTATTTATATCAGGAGGACATTCACATGTCACGTTATACAGGACCATCTTGGAAACAAGCTCGTCGCCTTGGCCTTTCACTTACAGGTACAGGTAAAGAATTGGCACGTCGTAACTACGTACCAGGACAACACGGACCAAACAACCGTTCTAAATTGTCAGAATACGGTTTGCAATTGGCTGAAAAACAAAAACTTCGTTTCACTTACGGTGTAGGTGAAAAACAATTCCGTAACTTGTTCGTACAAGCTACAAAAATCAAAGGCGGAATCCTAGGTTTCAACTTCATGCTTCTTTTGGAACGTCGTTTGGATAACGTTGTTTACCGTCTTGGTCTTGCGACTACTCGTCGTCAAGCTCGTCAATTCGTAAACCACGGTCACATCCTTGTTGACGGAAAACGCGTTGATATCCCATCATACCGCGTAACTCCAGGTCAAGTGATCTCAGTTCGTGAAAAATCATTGAAAGTTCCAGCTATCCTTGAAGCAGTAGAAGCTACTCTTGGACGTCCAGCATTCGTATCATTCGACGCTGAAAAATTGGAAGGTTCATTGACTCGTTTGCCAGAACGCGACGAAATCAACCCAGAAATCAACGAAGCACTTGTCGTTGAATTCTACAACAAAATGCTTTAATTTTAAGATATATCTTACAGAAAGCCTACAACAGTGGGCTTTTTGCTTTGTCTTAAAATGTTGATTTCTGGGTTTGCTTAGAGATTTGTTAGTAAGATTGTTTGTGTATCTAAGTCTATCTATTCCAAGAATTAAGCGATGTTGATGATATAAATCTGGCATGATATAATATTTTAGCCCCCTCACTTTAATGAAGGGAGGTGTTACATATGTTAGAAACTTTACTCACAGTGTTTCTAGCTCCGTTACTGATTAACGTGTTATCTGAGCTTTTTAAGTTATGGCTTAAGAAACGTAAAAAGTAATGGTTAACCCTTTTAGAGGGTAGCAAAAAACCCCATCGGTGGTACGGTGGGGCTTTTTTAGTTACATATGCTGTAACTTTACTCACATTGTAAGTTCATTCTAACACAACTCCCCCGATATTTCAAGCTTTTGTTTTGATATTCCCCAGAGTGTGTTTGTGGTTTGAGTCAGCTTCACTGAAATTAGCCCATGCGCTACCAAGTTCCATTCTACAGCAAAGAAATCAACTCTTTTCTAGGGGATTTCCGCCCTCATTTTTGTCTTTTGTGCTAAAATAGACTTATAAATTGAAAATAAGGAATGTTTATGAAATCAGGTAATGGTTTTTGGAAAGGCTGTCTCTATTTTTGGGGCTTCTTGTTCTTACTGGGCCTTTTGGTCCAATATGCTCTTCCGCTTGCGGCTTGTGTCCTGCTAGGCTATGGTGGTTATCGTCTTTACAAACGCTTACGCTATCCTCTTTTGCAGGATCGTTCTCTAGATGATCGGATTGAGCTTTTAAAAGCTCGGATTCGTCAGGCGGACAAGGATATTCAGCAATTAGAGGAAACTTTAGTAGAAAAAGGCTCGGATTCATATAAAAGTCTGGCCAATCAAGTATTAATCGAACTGCGAGAAATCCATCAGGAGGCGGATCGTCTCAAGTCCTATATTGATGATGATGTCTACAACCGTATTGACAAAAAGGTTCGTACAGTGCGGGCAAACATCGATGTTCAGCTAGAACGTTTGGATAGAGAAAGTCAGGTAGATCTTGAGAATGCGGAGCCAGAGGAATTAGCTCTGGAATTGTCCCAGACATTAGCCAATATTGCCATTGATCATCAGGCCATTTTAGACAAGATTGCTACCTCTGCTGAGGGGGATAAGGAAGAATTGACTGCCATTCATAGTTTGAAGATGGAGAAGTTCAAAACGATTCTAGAAGGCTATTTAAAGATTAAGGCCAATCCGAAGAACTATAATCGGGCAGAAGAACGTTTGCAGCAAGCTAAAGCAGCTATCGAACAATTTGACCTTGAGCTAGACCAAGTCTTGAGAGAACTCAATGAAACAGATATGCGTGATTTTGATATCAGTCTGCGTATCTTAGAAAAAGATCGTAAAGAATAGGTTAGAAACAAAGGAGTAACCATGACAGAATTTAATTTTGATATTGACCAGATTGCTAATAATACCGTAGCTAAGGTGGATAAAACAACTCAAATCATCGAGACCAATACTGGCTCAGACCAGACCTTGACCTTCCTTGAAAAGTTGAGCCCTGAGCAGCAAGAAGGAATCAAAGCGCACGTGCTCCAGTTGGTAGACCAGTTTGTCACAAATCAAAATGCTCTTTTGGATTTTGGACAATCTGCTGTAGAAGGTGTGAACAATACAGTCAATCGTATCTTGTCAGAACAAAAGAAACTACAGATTCCCCAAGTGGATGATCTACTCAAAAATACCAACCGTGAGTTGCAAGGCTTTGTAGTCAAATACAAGAACGCTGAAATTGCTGAGCTAGAAGAGAAACCAAACTTTTTGCAACGATTGTTTAACAAGAGCAAGAATACCCTACAAGAATTTTACTTTGACTCAAAAACAGTGGAGCAAAAGCTGGATGGTATGGCTGCCGCAGTGGTCAAGCAAGAAGATGTCTTAGCTCGAAATATCGTTTCAGCTGAGATGTTGATTGAGGACAATACCAAATCCATTGAAAATCTAGTGGGAGTGATTTCCTTTATCGAAGCTAGTCAGACAGAAGCTGGCAATCGCGCTGCAGAACTGAAGGCCCAAGCTGACCAACTTGATACAAGTACGGTAGAATACCAAACCAAGTCACAAGAATTGGCCCGCATGGCTGAAGTGGTCAATACCCTCGAACAACAGCACACTGAGTATGTCAGCCGTCTCTATGTTGCCTGGGCAACAACACCTCAGATGCGCAATCTTGTGAAGGTGTCATCTGATATGCGCCAAAAATTGGGCATGCTTCGTCGCAATACGATTCCTACAATGAAGCTTTCCATTGCCCAACTGGGTATTTTGCAACAATCCATGAAATCAGGTGTCGTGGCAGATGCCATTGTCAATGCTAATAATGCTGCCCTTCAGATGCTAGCTGAAACCAGCAAGGAAGTGATTCCGCAGATGGAACGAATTGCCCAAAGCCCGACAGTCGCTGTCGAATCGGTTACCAAACTGGCTGAAAGTCTGGTCGCTCAAAACCAAGGCATCGTCGCAGCTATTGAATTGGGACGCCAGAAACGTGCCCAACTAGAAACAACCATCGTCAAGTCCGCAGAAATGATCAACGATTCTGTCAAGCTGCGTGATGAGAAAATTGTCCAAGCCCTTCTAGACCAAGGCAAGGCCGCCCAGAAAGAAGTACAAGAATAATACACAAGTCCCCTGTAATGTAGATTTGCAGGGGATTTTGCTTGTTTTAGTAGAAGTTTGAAGGTCAGGGAATTATTGCTACAAGGACGTCTTCTTTATCGATGCCTCAAAAGAGTTTGAAAAAGGGAAAAATCAAAACAATATGACCGAAGACCATATTGCCAAGATTTTGGAGACTTATCAAAAACGCGAGAATATCGAGAAGTTTGCCCGTCTAGCCAGCTTTGAAGAGATTGTCGAAAATGACTACAACCTCAACATTCCGCGCTATGTCGATACCTTTGAGGAAGAACCCGTAGTTCCCCTCGCCGACCTCGCCGACCAGCTCGCAGAGATTGATAAAGAGATTGGTCAAGTAGAAGCCAGACTCGCACACATGCGCAGCCAGCTAGTAGGCACAACACCAGAAGCCCAAGCAGAATTAACCGCCTATCTCGAAAAGTTGAAAGAGATTTAGAAAAGTTCAAGAATGCCCTGCTAAAAATTTAGAAAAATAAAATGACAGTAGATTTTCTACTGTCATTTTTTGTTATTGATAACTTTAACAAAAGTCATCTTTAAAAATTTAAAAGTTTATTTCTTTCTTCAATATCATTTTTAATACATTCTTCAAGCACCTTGGGATCAACATAGATCACATTCCCAATCATTTTTGCGGGAATGTTCATAGACAGTACTTGTAAAGAATATTTTTTAACAAGTGGTTCAAGTTTTGAGCCGTTTATATTATTGTTAATGGCAGGGAAAATGATATCTTCCCATGAAAATGTGTAGTTATAGATTGTTTTGTTAAATCCAAGCTCTCTGACTTTAACCATATCATGTATGCGAATAAGTTTTACTAGTATATTAATACCATCAATATTCTTGGCTTTATAATTTTCACGTAAGTCTTTAAAAGAAGTATAGTTCTTGAAAGCAAGATAAGGCAGTAGAATAATTAAAATTAAAGGGATAATGCCTTTAGACGTTAGCAAGTCACTTATAGCTGTCAACTTAAAAGTAAGTATGAAGTTGATAACAACTGCGTACAAAATAGCTAGTAGTGGCAATTTTACAAATAAAAAAGATTTGTATTTTATGGAAGTAATGGTATTGCTTTCTTTAAATTTTATTTTCATAAATGTTTCTCCTTAAATATTATCAGTTGAAAGAATATAGAGAAAGACTATGTAATGTTAGTTTTATAATAAAACACCCCATCAGCTAGATATTTTGTCTAACTAATAGGGTGTAAGTCATGAAACGGAATGACCTATTACTTAACTTCTGTAAACACAACGTGTTTGCGAAGTTTTGGTGAGTATTTCTTCAATTGAAGACGGTCTGGAGTGTTACGTTTGTTTTTAGAAGTAAGGTACAAGCGTTCACCAGATTCTTTGTGTTCAAGTGTAATATTTACGCGCATGGTATCTCCCTTCTATTATTCAGCTGATGCAGCTTTAGCGATTTTACGTCCTTTGTAGTATCCTTTAAGTGATACACGGTGAGAACGTGAGTAATCTCCAGTAGTTTCGTCAAAGTTTACAGATGGAGCTGTTACTTTGTAGTGTGTACGACGTTTGTTTTTCTTCGCTTTTGAAGTGCGACGTGCAGGTACTGCCATTTTGATTTCTCCTTTAGGTATTTATATTCGATTCAATCTACTGATTTTCATCAACCATATTAGAATAACACATTTTTTTTGTAAAGTAAAGTTACTTGACAAAAAAAGATGAAAAAATTCTCCTGTCAGTCCTAGCAGACAGGAGAAGGTGTTAAATATCAATCTCAAATGGTTCGTCAATGGTTTCTGATACGTATTTTCCGTCTTTCTTCCGTTGTTTGACACATTCTGTGAGGAGATACTCGATTTGTCCATTGACTGAACGAAAGTCATCTTCTGCCCATGATGCGAGTGCAGCGTATAACTTTGTTGAGAGTCGAAGGGGGATCTGCTTTTTTTTAGCTTCAGCCATCTTTAGTAAAGACTTCCTGTGTTGACAATTGGTTGTGCATCATGATTGCCACAGAGAACGACTAGGAGATTTGAAACCATGGCAGCTTTTCGTTCTTCGTCAAGCTCGACTAATTCCCCTTCATTGAGTCGTTCTAGTGCCATTTCAACCATTCCTACAGCACCATCCACAATCATCTTACGGGCATCAATAATGGCAGATGCTTGTTGGCGTTGAAGCATGACAGCAGCAATTTCTGGAGCGTAAGCTAGGTAAGTAATACGTGCTTCAAGGATTTCCAAGCCAGCATCCTCAACACGACTTTGGATTTCCTCACGAATACGGTTAGCTACAATCTCACTAGAACCACGGAGACTACCTTCATCTGCTTGCCCGTCACCTGTAGTATCCACATTAGGAGAGACATCGTAAGGATAGATGCGGACAATATTTCGGAGGGCGCTATCACATTGCAATGAAAGATATTCTTTGTAGTTGTCCACATTGAAGACTGCTTTGGCTGTATCAACAACTCTCCAAGTTACCGCGATCCCGATTTCTACGGGATTTCCTAGACAATCATTGATTTTTTGGCGAGAATTGCTCAAGGTCATAACCTTGAGGGAAATCTGTTTTTTGCCAATTTCAATGCTTACATCATTGCCATTTGATGATTTCATTCCTGACAAAGGAGATTTTGTGCTAACATCACCACTTTGTCCCAGTCTAGTGTGATTTGCAGGGTTGACTGCTACGCTGAAGGGATTAACAAAGTAAAAACCAGGTTCTTTGATGGTACCTGTATAGTTACCAAAAAGGGTCAAAACCAGAGCTTCCTGAGGTTTGACAACTTTTAAACCAGCATGAGCTAGGCCTGCAATTAAGCTTAATAAAAGTCCGATAATAATTCCAAAAATGTTTTCCGAACCAACACCCATTATAAATATAAAGATACCGAGTACGAGCGCCAATTCAATGAGAATCAATGCGAATACACCATTTGGTTTTGAATTGATTAGTTTTTCAGTCATAAGAATGACCTCCTATTATTTGATATCTAAATGATATCACTTTAATTTATAAAGTCAAGAAATAAATGTAACATTTTTAAAGAAAATATTTCTGTATAGAATTTTCTGAAAATTCAAGAATTTTCTTCTGTTCATTGCTTTTAAAATGTGCTATAATAGTAAAAACTGAAATGGGAGGGAACAAATGACTGAATTAGATAAACGTCACCGCAGTAGCATTTATGACAGTATGGTAAAATCACCTAACCGTGCCATGCTTCGTGCGACTGGTATGACAGATAAGGACTTTGAAACACCGATTGTGGGAGTGATTTCGACTTGGGCGGAAAATACACCATGTAATATCCACTTGCATGACTTTGGGAAATTAGCCAAAGAAGGTGTCAAATCGGCAGGTGCTTGGCCTGTGCAGTTTGGGACTATCACTGTAGCGGACGGGATTGCCATGGGAACGCCTGGTATGCGTTTCTCTTTGACATCTCGTGATATCATTGCGGACTCAATCGAAGCGGCTATGGGTGGTCACAACGTGGATGCCTTCGTTGCTATCGGTGGCTGTGACAAGAACATGCCTGGTTCTATGATTGCCATTGCCAATATGGATATTCCAGCTATTTTCGCCTATGGTGGAACTATTGCACCGGGAAATCTTGATGGCAAAGACATTGACTTGGTTTCTGTTTTTGAGGGTATCGGAAAATGGAACCACGGTGATATGACAGCTGAGGACGTGAAACGTCTTGAATGTAATGCCTGCCCTGGACCTGGTGGCTGTGGTGGTATGTATACTGCTAATACCATGGCGACTGCTATCGAAGTTTTGGGTATGAGTTTGCCAGGCTCTTCATCTCACCCAGCTGAATCAGCTGACAAGAAAGAAGACATTGAAGCAGCAGGACGTGCTGTTGTTAAGATGCTTGAACTGGGTCTCAAACCGTCAGATATCTTGACTCGTGAAGCCTTTGAAGATGCTATCACTGTAACCATGGCTCTCGGTGGTTCTACAAACGCCACTCTTCACTTGCTTGCCATTGCCCATGCTGCCAATGTTGACTTGTCACTTGAGGACTTCAATACGATCCAAGAGCGTGTGCCTCACTTGGCCGACTTGAAACCATCTGGTCAGTATGTCTTCCAAGATCTCTATGAAGTCGGTGGTGTGCCTGCGGTTATGAGATATCTCTTGGCAAATGGATTCCTTCACGGAGATCGCATCACATGTACTGGTAAGACTGTTGCTGAGAACTTAGCTGACTTTGCAGACCTCACACCAGGTCAAAAAGTCATCATGCCACTTGAAAATCCTAAACGTGCGGATGGTCCGCTTATCATCTTGAACGGGAACCTTGCCCCTGATGGTGCGGTTGCTAAAGTATCAGGTGTTAAAGTGCGTCGTCACGTTGGGCCAGCTAAGGTCTTTGACTCAGAAGAAGATGCTATTCAGGCCGTTCTGACAGATGAAATCGTTGATGGCGATGTAGTCGTTGTTCGTTTCGTTGGACCTAAAGGTGGTCCTGGTATGCCTGAGATGCTGTCACTTTCATCAATGATCGTTGGTAAAGGTCAAGGAGACAAGGTTGCCCTCTTGACGGATGGCCGATTCTCTGGTGGTACTTATGGTCTGGTTGTTGGACATATCGCTCCTGAAGCTCAGGATGGTGGACCAATTGCCTACCTTCGTACAGGTGATATCGTTACGGTTGACCAAGATACCAAAGAAATTTCCATGGCCGTATCCGAAGAAGAACTTGAAAAACGTAAGGCAGAAACAACATTGCCACCACTTTACAGCCGTGGTGTCCTCGGTAAATACGCCCATATCGTATCATCTGCTTCACGCGGAGCCGTGACAGACTTCTGGAATATGGACAAGTCAGGTAAAAAATAAACTCATACTCTTCGAAAATCTCTTCAAACCACGTCAACGTCGCCTTGCCGTACTCAAGTGTAGCCTGCGGCTAGTTTCCTAGTTTGCTCTTTGATTTTCATTGAGTATCAAAAAGCAAGCCAACTTGGGCTTGCTTCTTTTTATCTTCAAAAGTAACTTGCATGCTTAACGAGGTGGCAGTCCAAGGGCAATACGGCCATAGCGACTGATTCGTGTGATTTTCCAAGCGGGCGACCAGGTAACTTCAACCTTGACGTCTTCGATACCCTCGATTTGTTTTAGACCTGCGACAATTTCGATAGGTAAGCTTTCTGCACAATCGCAGGCAGTGTCAGTGAAGGTCATGACAATCTTGCAGAGACCCGTTTCATCTAGATTGATTTCATAAATCAATCCTAGATTGTAAACATCCAATTCTACATCTGTATCAAAAACCTTCTCTAGTTTTTCGATAATTTGGTCTTGCAAGGCCAAAGCACGGTCATTGATTTTGATATCGTCTCTCATAGCAGTCCCTCCACGTGATAAATATCCTCTATTTTCTCATAATTCTGACAATTTGGCAAGTTTTTGATGAATTTTCTGAAAAATATGATAAAATGAAGAAAATACTCAATCAAGGGGATGCCTATGGAGCAGATTGGAAAAGTCTTTAGACAATTGCGAGAGTCAAGAAATATCTCGCTTAGACAAGCAACTGGGGGACAATTTTCGCCGTCTATGTTATCTCGCTTTGAAACAGGTCAGAGTGAGCTTTCGGTGGAAAAGTTTCTATTTGCCCTAGAAAATATATCTGCCAGTGTGGAGGAAATCCTCTTTCTGGCGAGAGGTTTTCAGTATGATACAGATTCTGAGTTGAGAAAAGAAATCATAGATGTCTTGGATCCAAAGAATATAGCTCCGCTTGAGGACTTGTATCGCAGGGAGTATCAAAAGCATGCCCATTCTCAAAACAAACAGAAACATATTCTAAATGCCATTCTTATCAAGTCTTATATGAAGAGCATGGACGAAACGGTAGAGTTAACGGCAGAGGAAGGAAAAGTCCTTCATGATTACCTGTTTTCTACCGAGATTTGGGGAATCTATGAACTCAATTTATTTTCAGTCAGTTCTCCCTTTTTATCTGTTTCTCTTTTTACTAGGTATGTTAGAGAGATGGTACGAAAATCTGATTTTCTAATGGAAATGTCTGGTAATCGAAATCTTTTTCACACTATACTATTGAACGGCTTTTTAGCTAGCATTGAGTGTAAAGAATTTACCAATGCCTCTTATTTTAAACGTGTTATCGAAGAGCATTTCTACGAGGAAAATGAGACCTATTTCCGAATTGTCTATTTGTGGGCGGAAGGTCTCCTTGATAGCAAGCAAGGTAGGGTCAAGGAAGGCCAGAAAAAGATGGAAGACGCTGTCCGTATTTTTGAGATGCTTGGCTGTAACAAATCTGCCGAATATTATAGAAATACGAACGATTGTTGAATATCTGCAAACCAAGAAAATAATTTAAAATTTTAAGCGATAGAATTGTTGAGCTCTCTCGTGTCACTGGAGAAATTCTATCGTTTCTTTTTGCTCATTTTGTTTGTTGCATATATTCAAAAGTTTTTCCTCTAGAATTTCCAAGTGCTATACTATAGTCATACTTCACATAAAACTTCTAACAAGAAGGGAGATTACCTATGAAACTATTGTTTAGAAATCAAGCTTATCGACTCTTGACTTTGTCACGATTCTTCAATGCTTTTGGTGCTTCGATTTTCAATCTGGTCTTTATCGTTTATGCATCGACCTTGTCACAAGCCTCCTTTGCTGTTGCTATGGCGAATATTGTCATGATCATTCCCACGCTCTTTACAGTTTTTGTAGGGATTCGGGCAGATTACACGAGGGACAAGGTCAAATGGATGGTCTATAGCGGTTTGTTTCAGGCGGTTTTATTTTTTCTAGCAGCCCTAGTTGTTCAGCAAGCTACTCTCTTTGCCTTTTCTAGCCTGTGTTTGATCAATGTCATTAGTGATGTTATCAGTGATTTTGCTGGTGGTTTGCGCATGCCTCTCATTAAGGAAAAAGTAGCTGAAGATGATCTGATGGAAGCTTATTCTTTTTCCCAGTTCATCACCTATATTTCAGCTATTGGTGGTCAAGCTTTTGGAGTATGGCTCTTAGGTTTATCGGTCAACAATTTTTCCCTTGTTGCGGGAATCAATGCCTGTTTCTTCCTAGTATCAGCCTCTGTTCTCTTTTTAGGAAAAAGTAAATTGAGCCTGTCAATGTCATCTGCTGATGGTGAATCACTAAAAAATGAGAAGCTTTCTATCAAAGACCAGTTCCTAACAATTTACCGAAATTTACGCCTTGTTTTTCTTAAAGGTGGACAGAAAAACTTTGGATTCATGATCTTTGCTGTCTTGCTTATCAATGCCTTGGGTGGTTCCTTAGGGGGCATCTACAATATCTTCTTTTTGAGCCACTCTCTCTTGAATTTTTCTTACACAGAGGCATTATTTATCAGTCAAGTCTGTGCTTTGTTAGCAATCATCATCAGTAGCCTTACGGGCAATGATTATTTTGGGAAGCAGTCCTTGCCTAGATTGATGATGTGGGTGACCGTAGGACTCAGTCTAGTTGGTCTAGCTAATTTATTCAATCAAGTCGTACTTGGTTTACTATTTCTCTGTTCAACTCTGTATGTGTCTGGTAAAGTTCAACCAAAGATTAGTGCCATGCTCCTGAAAAATCTAGCTCCAGAGGTTCTAGCTCGTACCAGTAATTTTTTAGGTTTATTGTTTACCTTATCCATACCTGTGGGAACAGCCTGTTTTTCACTTGTAGCTGTATGGAATATACAGTGGACTTGGATGCTATTTGTTGGTCTTTCCTTGCTAGCTATTCTTTTGACAGGTCTTAATCTCAAAAATGATATCTAATACTCTTCGAAAATCAAATTCAAACCACGTCAACGTCGCCTTGCCGTACTCAAGTACAGCCTGCGGCTAGTTTCCTAGTTTGCTCTTTGATTTTCATTGAGTATAAATCCTAATTTTTTTCTTACTGTTTTAATCCCTTTATTTATGGTAAAATAAGACTATTAAGTTTAAAGAGGATTCCCTATGAAATTACAAAAACCAAAAGGAACGCAGGATATTTTACCTGCTGAATCTGCCAAATGGCAGTACGTTGAGGGCTTTGCCCGTGAGATTTTCAAGCGCTACAACTATGCAGAAGTGCGCACGCCTATTTTTGAGCATTACGAGGTTATCAGCCGCTCTGTCGGAGATACAACGGATATCGTAACCAAGGAAATGTATGACTTCTATGACAAGGGTGACCGTCATATTACCCTCCGTCCAGAAGGAACTGCGCCTGTTGTTCGTTCCTACGTGGAAAATAAACTCTTCGCCCCAGAAGTACAAAAGCCAAGTAAGTTCTACTACATGGGCCCTATGTTCCGCTATGAGCGTCCACAGGCAGGGCGTTTGCGCCAGTTCCACCAGATTGGGGTTGAGTGTTTTGGCTCTAGCAATCCAGCTACTGATGTGGAAACCATTGCTATGGCAGCTCATTTCCTGAAAGAAATCGGCATCCAAGGTGTCAAATTGCACCTCAACACTCTTGGAAATCCTGAGAGTCGTGCGGTCTACCGTCAAGCCTTGATTGACTATTTGACACCGCTCAAGGAGACCTTGTCTAAGGATAGCCAACGTCGTTTGGAGGAAAATCCTCTTCGTGTCTTGGACTCTAAAGAAAAAGAAGACAAGGTAGCAGTAGAGAATGCACCTTCTATCTTGGACTTCCTTGATGAAGAAAGTCAAGCTCATTTTGATGCTGTGCGTCAGATGTTGGAAAATCTTGGAGTAGACTATATCATCGATACCAATATGGTGCGTGGTCTGGACTACTACAACCACACCATTTTCGAGTTTATCACTGAGATTGAGGGCAATGACTTGACAGTCTGTGCGGGTGGTCGCTACGATGGTTTGGTTTCTTACTTTGGAGGCCCGGAAACTGCTGGATTTGGTTTTGGACTTGGTGTAGAGCGCCTGCTTCTCATTCTTGAAAAGCAAGGTGTTGCTCTTCCTATCGAAAACGCCCTAGATGTCTATATCGCAGTCTTGGGTCAAGGAGCAAATGTCAAGGCCTTGGAGTTGGTACAAGCTCTTCGCCAACAAGGTTTCAAAGCAGAGCGTGATTACCTTAACCGTAAACTCAAAGCTCAGTTCAAGTCAGCTGATGTCTTTGCAGCTAAGACCCTCATCACCCTAGGTGAGAGTGAAGTCGAAAGCGGACAAGTGACGGTCAAGAACAACCAAACCCGAGAAGAAGTGCAAGTGTCACTTGAGGCAATCAGCCAAAACTTCTCAGAAATCTTTGAAAAACTAGGATTTTAATGATAGATAAACTGGTCAGGAACTTACTCCTGACCTTTTTCTTTTGCAAAATGACAAAAATCATAAACTTTTTGACAAATATGCTTGTCAAAAAGAAAAAGATGTGTTACAATGTAAGCAAGTTAAGAAATAAAGAAATAGGAGGGCGCCACATGTGGGTATGGATTTTTTTCCCTTTTCTCGTCTTGATTTATAGTAGTCAATCTAAAAAAATCCAGAGGTTAGAGAAGAGGTTAAAGGTAATCGAAAGAAAAGAGAAAGGAAATATAGATATGTCAAGATTATTGCAAGAATTAATTGGGAAAAATCCAACAATCGTTGGACAAGTGTTTGGAACATCTTTATGGGAAGTTGTGGATGTTGACGAGGAATGGGTCAAACTACGTAGCGTTGATAAAAAGGGGAAAGAAAAATTCAAGTTGCAACGTATTGAGGATATCCAAGCCGTTGAATTTGACGGAGAGTAGGTGTGTAACATGCAACTAAAAAATCGTCTAAAAGAGCTTCGGGCTCGCGATGGTCTCAATCAAACCGAACTAGCCAAGCTAGCAGAGGTTTCCAGACAGACTATCAGCCTATTAGAACGGGACGAATACACCCCGTCCGTTGTGATTGCCTTGAAAATATCTCAGATTTTCAACGAAACAGTCGAATCGGTATTTCGCTTGGAGGAGGACGAGTGATGAACATGTATAAAGTGGTTTATTATATGAGTGTTCTTGCCCTTATTGTGAATGCCTTTGCTATGATTGGAACATTACTGGGGTGGTTCTATTTTGTTGAAAGTAAGTATTTGTTTTGGATTAACTTAGTCCTCTTGTCCATTTTCAATTGGTTGAAGAAAAAGGAGAAAAATGATGAACAAGTATAAAGTAATCTATTATGTAGTTGCCATAGCTCTATTAGTCAGCGTGTTTCTACTAATTGGGATAGACTTAGGCTGGTTTAATCCATATCAAAGTAACCAATTTGTTTGGGCCTACTTTGCTCTTATCCCAGTCGTTGACTGGATTGAAAAGAAAGCAAACAATTTAGCGAGTGAAAAAGGAGAATGAATATGGAAAAGAAAAGGAAACGTGGATTGTTGTTTTTAATGTCTGTTGTCTTGGGAGGTTTCTTGGGCGGTTTTGTAGGGATGTTTAAGGCTGCTACCGAATCCCACGAAATTATGTTAGATGTAAAAGTCTTGATACCATGGATATCAGCTATTTGTTTAGTGTTAGGTTTCATTAGCATTTTTTTGACATTCAATTTCTTAAAGAAAAGCAGAAAATTTCACTCCTTGTATCAAGAGGAAATGGATGATGATCTGAATGAAACCTATTATGTGCAGATGTATCGGAATCTCGAGTTTGGAACTATTGCTTTTAATAGTGCAAGCGTAGCGATTTTATTGGCTCTCTTCATTTCAGGAAGTGAAGTAATTGTACTCGATATAAGCCATATAACCTTATCCCTTTCCTTTTTGGGATTAGTGTTAGTTTTAAATGCTCAAAAATATCTTTTTAAGACCATTGCGATTGTTCGTCAGTTTGATTTAGTATTTTTCTCTACACCAAAGGATATCTTGGACCATTTCGATTCTTATGATGAAGGGGAGCGCAAGGCTAATTTGGAACAGAGTTTTCGGATTTTATTCCAATTAAATAACTATGTCTTGCCAGCTTTGTACTTTCTGATTGCTCTCTTTTCCTTACTGACAGGAGAGATTCAGTTACTAGCCTTCTTGCTTGTAGGAGCAATCCATATTTATATCAATGTGATGCAGTTACCTATGGTAAAACGTTATTTTAAATAGGAGTCCTTTATGAAACTACTTAAAAACCTTGGCTGGTTTCTTCTAGCCATTCTATCCTTTTTATTCATCTATGGCTTCATTCAGGTGCTCGCGACTACGTCGCTTGCCTTAGGCGGTTCACCCTATGCTGTGACCTTGCTCTATGTGGCCTTGGCTGGAGTTTATGTGTACGGCATTTACAAATGGTATCAGAAAGGTCCTGTTTGTATTGAGAAGAGTGGCTTCAACCGATTTATTTGGCTTCCTGCCTTGGTTTGGCTCTTATCTCTGGTTGTCCAGTTTTTCTTGCCAAATGATCCTTCAGTAAATCAGCAAATAGCGATAGACTTGACCTTGTCTCAACCACTTTTCTCATTCTTTGCGGTCGTTATTTTTGCTCCTTTGACGGAAGAACTTATCTTTAGAGGGATGTTAGCACGCTACCTCTTTCCTAAGCAGGACAATAGGAAACAAACTCTGATTTTTCTTCTGGTATCCAGTGTTCTGTTTGCCTTGATTCATTTCCCAGGTGATGTGCAACAATTTTTTGTCTATTTTAGCCTTGGTTTTAGTTTGGGCTTGGCTTATATTAGCAGAAAAGGTCTGGTCTACAGTATTTCTCTCCACGCTTTGAATAATTTAATCGGCTTTTTGATGATACTCATGCTATAATAGAGTCAGGAGGTCACATGAAACGAGTAATTTTATTAGCAGTGATTCAAGCAGTTGTTCTATTTTTCATCATTGGGGCGCTAGCTTATGCCTTTAAGGGCGATTTCTTCTACAACTATCTAGCAGTTGTCTTTGCTCCTATTGCAGGTGTCTTGCGCTTTGGGACAGCTTATACAACGGAAATTGTCTTGCCTCGAAAGGCAGCTGAAATCGCTGAAAAGCGTAAAGCAGGCAAAAATTCAAAATAAAAGAGTCCGATGCTGTTTTCATCGGATTTTTGTATGGGCGTCAATTTTTAGAGTCTTCACTTGATTTTTAAAGACTGGCAAACTTTTCTGATGATTTTCATGAAGAGCCTGCGCTTTTATGGTAAAATAGTAACAGAATAAAAGAGGAGAGAAAACATGAAACGTAGTATGTATGCTGGTCGTGTTCGTGAGGAACACATCGGACAAGAAATAACCTTGAAAGGATGGGTTGGCCGTCGTCGTGACCTTGGTGGTTTGATCTTTATCGACCTTCGTGACCGTGAAGGAATCATGCAGTTGGTTATCAACCCTGAAAAAGTATCTGCAGAGGTTATGGCAACAGCTGAAAGCCTTCGTAGCGAATTTGTTATCGAGGTGACTGGACAGGTCGCTGCGCGTGAGCAAGCTAATGATAAGTTGCCAACTGGTGCAGTTGAGTTAAACGTGACAGCTCTGACAGTGCTTAATACAGCTAAGACAACCCCATTTGAGATTAAGGATGGCATTGAGGCCAATGACGATACGCGTTTGCGTTACCGTTACCTTGACCTTCGCCGTCCAGAAATGTTGGAAAATCTCAAACTTCGTGCTAAGGTGACCCACTCTATCCGCAACTACTTGGATGAGTTGGAGTTTATCGACGTGGAGACACCATTCCTTTCTAAGTCAACTCCTGAAGGGGCGCGTGACTACTTGGTGCCATCTCGTGTTAATAAAGGGCATTTTTACGCGCTTCCTCAAAGTCCGCAAATCACGAAACAGCTCTTGATGAATGCTGGTTTTGACCGTTACTATCAAATCGTTAAATGTTTCCGTGACGAGGACTTGCGTGGTGACCGCCAGCCTGAGTTTACCCAGGTAGACTTGGAAACGTCTTTCCTTACTGAGCAAGAAATCCAAGATATCACAGAAGGCTTGATTGCGCGTGTCATGAAGGAAACAAAAGGCATTGAAGTCACTCTGCCATTCCCTCGTATGAAATACGATGACGCTATGGCTCTTTACGGTTCTGACAAGCCAGATACCCGTTTTGACATGTTGCTTCAGGACTTGACAGAAGTGGTCAAAGGTGTAGACTTTAAAGTCTTTTCAGAAGCACCTGCTGTAAAAGCAATTGTGGTCAAAGGCGCTGCGGACAACTATTCACGTAAAGACATAGACAAGATGACCGAAGTAGCCAAGCAGTATGGTGCCAAAGGTCTTGCTTGGGTTAAGGTTGTTGATGGAGAATTAAATGGACCAGTTGCCAAGTTCTTGACTGTCATCCAAGAAGAATTGACAACAGCGCTTGCTCTTGAAGATAAGGACCTCGTTCTCTTTGTGGCAGATACGCTTGAAGTGGCCAATGCAACACTCGGTGCCCTTCGTGGACGTATTGCCAAAGAGCTTGGTTTGATTGATAACGATAAATTCAACTTCCTTTGGGTGGTTGACTGGCCAATGTTTGAATGGTCTGAAGAAGAAGGCCGCTACATGAGTGCCCACCATCCATTCACACTTCCACAGGAAGAGACAGCTCACGAACTAGAAGGTGATTTGGCTAAGGTTCGTGCCATTGCTTACGATATTGTCTTGAACGGTTATGAGCTTGGTGGTGGTAGCCTTCGTATCAATCAAAAAGACCTTCAAGAACGCATGTTCAAGGCTCTTGGTTTCTCAGCTGAAGAAGCAAATGACCAGTTTGGCTTCCTTCTTGAAGCCATGGACTATGGTTTCCCACCACACGGTGGCTTGGCTATCGGGCTTGACCGATTTGTCATGCTCTTAGCAGGAGAAGAAAATATTCGTGAAGTTATTGCCTTCCCTAAGAACAACAAGGCAACTGACCCAATGACACAAGCTCCTTCAACAGTAGCTCTCAAACAACTAGAGGAACTCAGCTTACAAGTAGAAGAAGATGAAACAAGCAAAACGAATTAAGCGGTGGCGCTATTATTTGCGCCGCTTCGCTCATCAGATAAAAATTTTACGTGTCTTACAAAGCATCTCTCGTGAGAAGTATGACGAGAAGATTTCGGCCTCTCTGGTCTATGGATTTCTATCAGCAGTAGCGGTCAATTTCTTTTTCCAACCAGGTCATGTGTATTCGAGTGGTGCGACAGGTCTGGCACAGATTATCTCTGCCTTGAGTAATCACTGGTTTGGTTTTCACATTCCGATTTCGCTGACCTTCTACGCCATTAATTTTCCTTTGATGGTCTTGGCTTGGTATCAGATTGGCCATAAGTTTACTGTCTTTACCTTTATAACGGTATCCATGAGTTCCTTCTTTATCCAGTTTGTCCCTGTGGCAACCTTGACGGAGGATCCCATTATCAATGCCCTTTTTGGGGGTGTTGTCATGGGCTTGGGGATTGGTTTTGCTCTTCGCAACAATATCTCCAGTGGTGGAACGGATATCGTCAGCCTGACTATTCGCAAGAAAACAGGAAAGAATGTCGGTAGTATTTCTTTCTTGGTAAATGGAACCATCATGCTGATAGCGGGTTTGACCTTTGGTTGGAAATACGCTCTCTACTCTATGATTACTATCTTTGTCTCTAGCCGTGTGACAGATGCGGTCTTTACTAAGCAAAAGCGCATGCAGGCCATGATTGTGACCAATCATCCAGACAAGGTTATTGAAAAAATACATAAAAAATTGCACCGCGGAGCAACCATGATCCACGATGCAGAAGGAACCTATAATCACGAAAGAAAGGCAGTTTTAATCACTGTCATTACACGTGCAGAGTTTAATGAATTTAAACAGATTATGAAACAGGTGGATCCAGGTGCCTTTGTCTCTGTATCTGAGAATGTTCATATTCTGGGACGGTTCGTTGAAACAGAAAATTAGTAACCAAAAAAACCAGCTCGAGCTGGTTTTTATTTTTCGATAATTTTGTGGGCAATTAACTGACGATAACAAATTTGCTTATTGCTTTTAGCATCGCTGATAATCTGGAGGATAGTTTCAAGAGAAACACGACCAAGTTCTAGGCTATTGATATCAACATAGGCCGCCAAGTTGAGCTTGGGATTGACCGAGTCAAAGCTGAGAACAGGGACATCCAGTTGGTGCTTAGCAATATAGTCACAGACCCCTTCAGCTAGGAGGCTATCAGTTGTAATGATAGCATCAATCTGCGGGTCATGCTGAAAGAGGAGTTTACTAAATTGATATCCTTTTTCTTCTAAGAACTCCGTTGCAAAATAGGTCAAATTTCCGTCAATAGGCAGTTGGTATTGTTTGAGTGCTGACTCATAGCCTGTTAAACGGTCTTGCGTTACGAAGAGTCGTTTAGTCCCTCCAATGAAGGCAATTCGTTTGCAGCCTTTTTTGATAAAATATTCGGTTGCATCAAAACCAGCTTGGACATTGTCATTATCGACAAGAGGGATGAAAGGTGAAATGGATTTTCCTAGGATGAGGAAGGGGAACTGCTCATCAGCGACTAGCTTGACCAAGGGATCCTCTTCTTCGGCATAAAGGAAAATCAAACCATCTACACGCTTACCATAGACCATCTGAGAAATAGCTTTAAGGCGCTCTTTTTCATCTTTACCTGTTGCAATCTGAATAGCGTAGTGGTTTTCAGAAGCAACTTGGGCGATACCACGGAGGACAGATGGGAAGAAGGGATTTTGATAGAAGGCGTCTGAGTCGTCAGGAAGCACCAAGCCGATAACTTGGGTATAACTGCTTACCAAGCTACGAGCATTGAGGTTGGGGTGATAATTGAGCTCCTTCATAGCCTTGCGAACGCGTTTTTTTGTTTCGTCGCTAATGGTTGATTTGTTTTGAATAACACGGGTTACGGTTGAAGGCGAAACACCAGCAGCCTTGGCCACGTCTTTAATCGTAACGGGCATAAAAATCTCCTATTTATGGTAATCTGGATCACGGAAATGCGTTTTATAAAAGATAGTGACCAGATACAGAACAAAAAGAATGTTTTGTACAGTAATGAGAGTTGTCATATTTTGGCCAAAGAGTCCCAAAATAAGCGTGATCAGAGTTGGTAATCCTAGACAGTTCAAGATAAAATGGTAGCACTCTTTAAAGGTCCTAAATGAAAAGAGGCGTGATTTCTTAGTGATATAAAGGAGAAGACTCGCTCCTAGAGAGACGATAAAGAAATTCAAACCAAAGAGGAAGCTAGCACCGAGAACTAGGAAGAGGCTGATATAGACACGATTCTGCTGATACCAGTCTTTAGAAATGGCTTGGGTCAAGCTGTCTTTACTTTTGAAACTCTCAGTCTCAATCGCTCGGTAAGAGACACGGGTCAGTTCTTTACTTTCCTTGCTGATGACGAGCTCATTCGTATCGAAATGCAGTTGCAAGTCCTTAGGTAATTCCTTGCTTTGACTTGGACCGATTAAAAGAGAAGGGGTTTGACTAGCTGTTCCTGTATAAGTTAATTTACCATCAACAATTGTAGCGTGTTCAGAGAGATCCTGTACAACCTTATCTGTCAATGGTTCATAGACATTATCGATAAAGGTTTCTAGCGGATAAGTCTCCTGCGAGCTGTTTTGGATGGCAATGGGTACCATAGACAAGCTGATAAGGAAGATACTGGTAAAGAGAAGCTGAAACCAGTTGAGCCCGAAACGTTTGGACAGGGGCTTACGAAATCCCCAAATACTTGAAAAATAGGAAAATGGATATGGAAGCATAGGTATCTTTCTAAAAGGTGTTTTCTATATGAGTATTATTATATAGAGAAATGTGCTTTATTTCAAGTCCAGGAGAAAAATTGCTTGTTACAAGGATAGTTTTATAGTCACAAGCTTCAAAATGAAAAAGGGTGGCGGGGATATATTATCCCTTGTCGCCACCACTTGTAAGTCCTGAAACAAAGTTCTTTTGTAGGAAGAAGAAGAGAATACAGATTGGAAGGGCGATGAGGATAGCACCTGCTGAGAAGTAGGCAATCTTCATGTTTTTCACATTGCTAACGAAGGTTTGGAGACCTACGGCAACAGTAAAGTATTCTTTCTCACGAAGCAAGAAACTAGAGAGGATATAGTCTCCAAAAGGTCCCATGAAGGCCCAGAGAGCTTGTACGGCAACCATTGGGCGAACAAGTGGAAGAACAATTTGCCAGAAGCGGCGGAAGTGTCCTGCACCGTCTAGTTTTGCAGATTCGTCTAGAGACATTGGCACTGTATCGAAGTAGCCCTTCATGAGCCAAGCATTCATTGGGATACCACCACCAACGTAGAGGAAGATGAGGAACCAGCTGTGGTTAAGGGCGTTCAACATAAGTGCCATAACGAAGAAGGCTGTCAAAGCGGCCATTGTTGGAACCATTTGGATAATCAAGAAGAAGACCAAACTTTGTTTACGAGCCAAGAAATTGTAACGGCTATAAGCATAACCAGCAAGTACGATAATACTTGTTTGAACAGCCATAGTAATTAAGGCGATAATCAAAGTGTTGAGGTACCAAGTACCGTACAAGGTTTCAGTGAAGAGGCCTTTAAAGTTATCAAAATTGAGGTCGATATTAGTATCTAGTTTAAAGGCTGAGACGTTACCTGCTTTAAAGGCTGACATGATGGTAATCAAAAGTGGATAGATAATCACGATTGATAGGCCAATTAAGTAGAGGTAAGTAAGGGTTTGAGTCAGTCTACGTTTGAGTTTAATTGAGTTATTCATCTTAGACGTCCTCCATATCAAATGCGTGTAGTTTCTTGAATGCGATCATAGAGATTGAAATGACAATGATAGAGATAATCAAGGTAACAGCTGCCGCCATTGAGTATTGAGGAGATGTACCTGTTGTCAAACGGTAGATCCATGAAATCAAGATATCTGTTGAACCAGCTCCCCCTCCGACACTACCAGGACCTCCACCATTGAAGAGGTACATGATAGAGAAGTTGTTAAAGTTGAAAGTGTATTGGCTAATCAAAGTAGGTGCTGCAACAGCCAAGATCATTGGGAAAGTGATGTTGCGGAATTTTTGCCAAGCATTGGCACCGTCAATATAAGCTGCTTCGTAAAGGTCGTTAGGAATAGATTGCAAGATACCCAAAGTCAAAACGTAGATATATGGGAATCCAAGCCAACCTTGCATCATAATCAAGGCAACCTTAGTCCAAGTAGGGTCTGTTTTCCAAGGGATAAGAGCCCCATCAAGGAAAGGAAGGAATTTAGCAAAGATCGGCAAGACTTGAGTATTGATAGCACCGACACTATCGTTAAACATGTTTGAGAATGTCAAGATAGTGATGAAGGCTGGAACAGCCCAAGGAAGAAGGAAAATAACACCAAAGATACGTTTTCCTTTGATAAATGGTTGGTTAGCAATGATAGCTGTGAAGATACCAATCACGATCTGTAAAGTTGAGGCAGATAAAGCCCAGATGATAGTCCAAGAAAGAACAGAACCAAAGGCAGAACGGAAGGTACTCAAGCTCCAAATGTTTGTAAAGTTGGTCAAACCGACCCAGTCCAACAATTTGTTTGGTGGCAAGTGTTGGAAGTCGTAGTTGGTAAAGGCGATCATCAAGGTTACGATAACTGGGAAGATAATCGCAAAAGTCATTGCAATATAAGATGGAATGATCAAGAGGTAAGGGAAACCATTTTCATAGATTCCTTTGACCATTTCCTTAAAGGTAAGTGCTACTGGAATACCATTGTTAATGTGTTTGGCAGTTGTATGTGCATCTTTGATATTTGCGAAATAAAAGAGTACATAAACAACTACAAAGATTAAATGGAAGGCACCGCGAATCAGCATGAAGAGGGAATTATCACGACCTGGCTTGTCACCAAGAGTGATGAGGTTGCTCAATTCAGGGGCTGCAAGTGCTAGGAAATAAAGGACAAATACGATGGTTACACCAAGGAAGATAAAACCTTTGGCTTTTTGTTTATTGTAAATCTGTCCTAACCCAGGAATGATAGACAGCAGGGCTGCTTTACTAGGTTGTTGCTTTTCCATAATAACTCCTTTCATAGGATACTGGTTTCTAATCAAAACCTAAACTATATATGTTTTTTATTGATAAATTCAAAGGGGGATTTGAATTCCACCCCCCTTGAACAAATTTTTTATTCACCAAATTTTTGTTTGATTGTTTCTTTGATCAATGTTACAGCATCGTTTGCAGCTGTTTTAGCATCTTTCTTACCACTTACAGCTTCAAACAACATTGTTTTAGCTGGGTCCCAAACAGCTGACATTTGAGAGATATTTGGCATTGGTTGAGCGTTCTTGAACTGTTTGATAACAGCTGTTGTCAACTCATCGTTTTTACCTTCAGCGTATGAACGAGCTTCAGTGTTAGCTGGGATTTCGTTAGTTGTATCGTAGAAGGCTTTTTGTTCTTCAGTTGAAACAAGGAAGTCTACAAATTTTTGAGCAGCTTCAAGGTTCTTAGTGCTTGATGGGATGATCCAAGCTTTACCACCACCGAATGCAGCATATTCTTTTCCGTTTGGAAGAGTTGGGATAGTTGCAACACCGTAGTTTACTTTAGCGTCTTTGAAGGCTTTAGCTTTCCAAGGTCCGTCAATGATAGCAGCTGTTTTACCTTCTTGGAATTGAGTTTGGATTAGGTTTCCAGCTCCTTCAGTATCTTGCATACCTTTAGGCCATTTTTCATACCAAGATTTAGCATAGTTGATACCTGCGATAGAACCGTCGTTTGCAAGACCGATGTCTTTAGCATCTTTACCGTTTTGTCCGAATACGTAACCGCCGTTACCAGCAAGAAGTCCGTATGCAAAGTAGAAGTTTGTCCAGTCAGCTAGGAAAGCAGAAGTTTTTCCATCTTCTCCAGCGAATGCGTATTTGCTATCTTTAGCAAGGTTTTCTAAGTCAGCAAAAGTTTTTGGAGCTTCTTTTACCAAGTCTTTGTTGTAGTACATAACAAGTGACTCGATAACGGCAGGAGCACCGTAAACTTTACCGTCAGCAGCTGTTACAAGAGATTTAGTTTTATCATCTGTTTTAGCGCCGTCGCTCAATTTAACTTCTGAAAGTTGGCCGTCAGTACCAAGGCTACCTACACGGTCGTATGGTGCCATCATAACGTCAGCAGCTTTACCAGATTGGTTATCTAGAGAAAGGTTGTCAAGACCACCCATTTGGTCTCCGGTTTTGATAGTCACTTTTACGCCAGCTTCTTTTTCGTAAGCTTTTGCAGCTGATTCAGCAAATGCTTTATATTGATCTTCAACGTAAAGAGTGATTTCTTTCGCTTCAGATGAACCAGTATCAGCAGGCTTATCAGCAGCTTTGCTTCCGCAAGCTACCAAAAGCAAGCTAGCAAGTGTAGCAGTTCCAAGCACAGCAGCGCTCTTCATGAATTTAGATGACATAGTGTATTCCTCCTAAAGAATAACAAATTTTATAATGAGGAAACGCAAACGTTTTCCTTTATGGGACTAGTATAACACAATCAGAAAGCGGTTGCAAGTGTTTTTTGTAAAATATTTTAAAAAAATTGTGAAAAAAGTAAACGCTTCATCGTCATATAATAGTAGAAAATCCCAAAAACCGGTTTTGTTTTAAACTTAAAAAAAGTTGAGAAAACGATTGCCTAATTTACAAATGGAAAGCAGAGAGGATTCTCACTTTGTTTTTCCTTAATAAGATAAGTGAAAACCTTATTCCTTTTTGTTTGTTTCCTGAAAGTATATATATACGAGTAAGAAGAAAAAAATTTTAAAAAATAATCAAAAAAGTTATTTAAAACCGCTTGCATTTATCAAGAAAATGAGATATACTAATAGTAACGCAAACGTTTGCGTTCGTAAAAATGTAATATCTAACTATAAACACATGAGGTGCTTATTATGAAAAAACGTCAAAGTGGTGTGTTGATGCACATTTCTTCTCTTCCGGGAGCATACGGAATCGGTTCATTTGGTAAAAGTGCTTACGACTTCGTTGATTTCTTGGTTCGCACAAAACAACGTTACTGGCAAATCCTTCCACTAGGAACAACTAGTTACGGAGACTCTCCTTACCAATCTTTCTCAGCCTTCGCAGGGAACACTCATTTTATCGATTTAGATATCTTGGTGGAACAAGGCTTGTTGCAAGAAAGTGACCTTGAAGGGGTTGACTTTGGTAGCGATGCATCTGAAGTTGATTATGCGAAAATCTACTATGCACGTCGTCCTCTTTTAGAAAAAGCGGTAAAACGTTTCTTGGAAGTAGGAGATGTTAAAGATTTTGAGAAATTTGCTCAAGACAACCAATCATGGCTTGAACTCTTTGCAGAATATATGGCTATCAAAGAGCATTTTGACAATCTTGCTTGGACTGAATGGCCAGATGCAGATGCTCGTGCTCGTAAAGCTTCAGCACTTGAAAGCTACCGTGAGCAATTGGCAGACAAGTTAGTTTACCACCGTGTGACTCAATACTTCTTCTTCCAACAATGGTTGAAATTGAAAGCTTACGCTAACGACAATCACATCGAAATCGTTGGAGACATGCCAATCTACGTAGCGGAAGATTCAAGCGATATGTGGGCAAATCCACATCTCTTCAAGACAGATGTCAACGGTAAGGCGACTTGCATCGCAGGATGCCCACCAGATGAATTTTCTGCAACTGGTCAGCTTTGGGGTAACCCAATCTATGACTGGGAAGCAATGGACAAAGACGGCTACAAATGGTGGATTGAACGCTTGCGTGAAAGCTTCAAAATCTACGACATCGTTCGTATCGACCACTTCCGTGGTTTCGAATCTTACTGGGAAATCCCTGCTGGTTCTGATACAGCAGCACCTGGTGAGTGGGTGAAAGGTCCTGGCTACAAGCTTTTTGCAGCCGTTAAGGAAGAACTTGGTGAGTTAAACATCATCGCTGAAGACCTTGGTTTCATGACAGACGAAGTTATCGAATTGCGTGAACGTACTGGCTTCCCAGGAATGAAGATTCTTCAATTTGCCTTCAACCCAGAAGACGAAAGCATCGATAGCCCACACTTGGCACCTGCTAACTCAGTTATGTACACAGGAACACACGATAACAATACGGTCCTTGGTTGGTACCGTAACGAGATCGATGATGCGACTCGTGAATACATGGCTCGCTACACTAACCGTAAAGAATACGAAACAGTGCCACATGCTATGCTTCGTACAGTCTTTTCATCAGTTAGCTTCATGGCAATTGCAACTATGCAAGATTTGCTAGAATTGGATGAGGCAGCTCGTATGAACTTCCCATCTACCCTTGGTGGAAACTGGTCTTGGCGTATGACTGAAGATCAATTGACACCAGCTGTCGAGGAAGGCTTGCTTGACTTGACAACAATCTATCGCCGAATCAATGAAAATTTGGTAGAATTAAAGAAATAATACAATATCAGGAGACACCTTAAACATGTTATCACTACAAGAATTTGTACAAAATCGTTACAATAAAACCATTGCAGAATGTAGCAATGAAGAGCTTTACCTGGCTCTTCTTAACTACAGCAAGCTTGCAAGTAGCAAAAAACCAGTTAACACTGGTAAGAAAAAAGTTTACTACATCTCAGCTGAGTTCTTGATTGGTAAACTTTTGTCAAACAACTTGATCAACCTTGGTCTTTACGACGATGTCAAAAAAGAACTTGCAGCTGCAGGTAAAGACTTGATCGAAGTTGAAGAAGTTGAATTGGAACCATCTCTTGGTAATGGTGGTTTGGGACGTTTGGCTGCCTGCTTTATCGACTCAATTGCTACTCTTGGTTTGAACGGTGACGGTGTTGGTCTTAACTACCACTACGGTCTTTTCCAACAAGTTCTTAAAAATAACCAACAAGAAACAATTCCAAACGCATGGTTGACAGAGCAAAACTGGTTGGTTCGCTCAAGCCGTAGCTACCAAGTACCATTTGCAGACTTTACTTTGACATCAACTCTTTACGATATTGATGTTACTGGTTATGAAACAGCAACTAAAAACCGCTTGCGTTTGTTTGACTTGGATTCAGTTGATTCTTCTATCATTAAAGATGGTATCAACTTTGACAAGACAGATATCGCTCGCAACTTGACTCTCTTCCTTTACCCAGATGATAGTGACCGTCAAGGTGAATTGCTCCGTATCTTCCAACAATATTTCATGGTTTCAAACGGTGCGCAATTGATCATTGACGAAGCAATCGAAAAAGGAAGCAACTTGCATGACCTTGCTGACTACGCAGTTGTCCAAATCAACGATACTCACCCATCAATGGTTATTCCTGAGTTGATCCGTCTTTTGACTGCTCGTGGTATCGAACTTGACGAAGCAATCTCAATTGTTCGTAGCATGACTGCCTACACTAACCACACAATCCTTGCTGAAGCCCTTGAAAAATGGCCTCTTGAATTCTTGCAAGAAGTGGTTCCTCACTTGGTACCAATCATCGAAGAATTGGATCGTCGCGTGAAAGCAGAATACAAAGATCCAGCTGTTCAAATTATCGATGAGAGCGGACGTGTTCACATGGCTCACATGGATATCCACTACGGATACAGCGTTAACGGGGTTGCAGCACTTCACACTGAAATCTTGAAGAACTCTGAGTTGAAAGCTTTCTACGACCTTTACCCAGAAAAATTCAACAACAAAACAAATGGTATTACTTTCCGTCGTTGGCTCATGCATGCTAACCCAAGATTGTCTCACTACTTGGATGAGATTCTTGGAGAAGGTTGGCACCATGAAGCAGATGAGCTTGAAAAACTTTTGTCTTATGAAGACAAAGCAGCTGTCAAAGAAAAATTGGAAAGCATCAAGGCTCACAACAAACGCAAATTGGCTCGTCACTTGAAAGAACACCAAGGTGTGGAAATCAATCCAAACTCTATCTTTGATATCCAAATCAAACGTCTTCACGAGTACAAACGCCAACAAATGAACGCTTTGTACGTAATCCACAAATATCTTGACATCAAGGCTGGTAACATCCCTGCTCGCCCAATCACAATCTTCTTTGGTGGTAAAGCAGCTCCAGCCTACACAATCGCTCAAGACATCATCCACTTGATCCTTTGTATGTCAGAAGTTATTGCTAACGATCCAGCAGTAGCTCCACACTTGCAAGTAGTTATGGTTGAAAACTACAACGTTACTGCAGCAAGCTTCCTTATCCCAGCATGTGATATCTCAGAACAAATCTCACTTGCTTCTAAAGAAGCTTCAGGTACTGGTAACATGAAATTCATGTTGAACGGAGCTTTGACTCTCGGTACTATGGACGGTGCTAACGTGGAAATCGCTGAGTTGGTTGGCGACGAAAACATCTACATCTTTGGTGAAGATTCAGAAACTGTTATCGACCTTTACGCAAAAGCAGCTTACAAATCAAGCGAATTCTACGCTCGTGAAGCTATCAAACCATTGGTTGACTTCATCGTTAGCGATGCAGTTCTTGCAGCTGGAAACAAAGAGCGCTTGGAACGTCTTTACAATGAATTGATCAACAAAGACTGGTTCATGACTCTTCTTGACTTGGAAGACTACATCAAAGTTAAAGAGCAAATGTTGGCTGACTACGAAGACCGTGACGCATGGTTGGATAAAGTTATCGTAAACATTGCTAAAGCAGGATTCTTCTCATCTGACCGTACAATCGCTCAGTATAACGAAGATATCTGGCACTTGAACTAAGATACTTTGCATCAGATTATAAAACAAAACGCATCTTGAAAAGGTGCGTTTTTTTTGACGGTACAAAGTAGAGACTTTAATGGAAAGTTCTCTATACCGTTAAAACGCTAGCACAACAGAGGAAAAACAGGTATACTATTGTTAATTAGACCGAATCGGATAAAGAAGAGGGGAATTTATGATAAAAAAACTAGCACTAACAGTGGTACTTTTGGGAATGGCACTATTGACATTGACTGGTTGCTTTGTAAAAAGTAGCCGAAGATTTATTGAAGGGAAGGCCTCAGAGTTAAGCAAGGTCTATCCAACAGAGAATCTGGAAGACTTGTTTGAGAAGTTTCCGGATGGGTTTCAGATAGATGTTATGGATGCTGAAAATCTTGAAGAAGATGAAAGAACTTCATCAATAATTTATCATTTAATATTAAATGGGATTTCGGAAACGAGAGAAATAAAAGGAAAGTACACTAAAGAGAAAGCATTTAAAAATTCATCAGGGAAGATAGAACATGAAATGTTGTATCAAGGAGAGGTTTACTATAAAGGTGGTAGTCTTCACTTGTCAGATGACACCAGCTCTAATAATAAAGAAAAAGGTGAATTAAAACATACACGTCTTTTAATGCAGGAATTTTCTATTTCAAGGTCGAGTTTAAAAGCCTTAGAAGTTGTTCGGAAAGGATATAGCCCTGAGACCGGTTCTGCCAGCATCACCTATAAGCTTAAAAATGAACAAGTGAATAATTATTTGGGCTTAGAAAATGATGACCAAATAAATATGGATATCAATATTTTTGAACCAACAATATCAGGTAAAAGTTATGGATATACTGTTATTTTTAGAAAAAATGATATTGATCATTCTGAGATGATTACTGGAAAACTAGAGGGATATTAGTAATGAGCGATAATAAAGGATACACAGTTCTAGATGGGACGAATCCAACACTGGATGCTTCAGATTTGTCCTATGAATTTGAAAAGGCCAGAATTAGAGGCGCGAATGATGCTAATGTGGTAAAACATTATCAAGATGAAGAAGGGAAGATTAAACCCCTAAATTTCACATATCTATCCAGCTTTCGTGATCCTGAGACAGGGACGAGTGGGGTTGCTTTTAAAGATACTAACAGCGGAAAAACCATTATTGCTTTTACAGGGACCAACCCTGATAGTGACTTAGTAAACGACGCGATCAAGACAGATGGGCTTAGTATCGCCTTTGGGACGGGGCATCATTTGATTGGCGCTTAGATTGAATCAAAACCTTAAAATTGGTATAATGAAGTGACTATCTTGGATTCTGAGAGGAGGAGCAATCCATGTTTAAAAAAATTGCAATGATGATCTTATTAGGAGGGTTTGGAATGATGGCGTTAGCTGGATGTAGTGGGAAGAGTAGTCGACAATTTATCGAAGGGAAAGCCGCTGAGCTCAGCAAGGTCTATCCAACGGAGAATCTGGAAGACTTGTTTGATAAGTTTCCGGAGGGCTTTCAGATTCGTATAATAGATTCTGAAAAGAAAGATGACAACTCACCAACAATAATTTACCAAACTGTTTTAAATGGTATTTCTGAAACCAAAGAAATAAAAGGAGAAATTACCAAAGAAAGCTCACTCAAAAATTCAGATGGGAAAATTGAAGAAGAAATTTTATATCAAGGAAATGTCTACTACAAAGATGGAAACCTTCATTTATCAGAAGGAAATTCTTCTAAAAATAAAGAGAAAGGTGACTTAAAACATACACGTCTTTTAATGCAGGAATTTTCTATTTCAAGGTCGAGTTTAAAAAGACTAGAAGTTATTCGGAAAGGCTATAGTTTCGAGACGGGTTCTGCCAGCATCACCTATAAGCTTAAAAATGAACAAGTGAATGATTATTTGGACTTAGAAAAAGATAGTCAACTTAATATGATTATTAACATCCCTGAACCAACGGTATCAGGAAAGAACTACAGCTATTCCATCATTTTTAGAAAGGGTAGTCTCTCTCATTCAGAAGGTATTGTTGGAAAACTAGAAAAGGATTAGTAATGAGCGATAATAAAGAATATACTGTTTTGGATGGGACGAATCCGACACTGGATGCTTCGGATCTGTCTTATGAATTTGAAAAAGCTAGAATTAATGGTGCTACTGATGAAGATGTTAAAAGATTCTATTTTCAAGAAGAAAATAAAATCAAGCCCTTTAATTTTGAGTATCTATCCAGCTTTCGTGATCCTGATACAGGGACGAGCGGGGTTGCCTTTAAAGATGAGACAAGTGGAAAAACCATCATTGCTTTTACAGGGACTAACCCTGATAGTGACTTAGTAAACGACGCGATCAAGACAGATGGGCTTAGTATCGCCTTTGGGACGGGGCATCACTATGATTCAGCCTATCAGTTTTATGAGGATGTTCTAAAAAAGAACGGCTTAAATCCAGAAGATGTCATCCTGACAGGGCACTCCTTGGGTGGGAATATTGCTCAGCGTGTCGCTCTCAAATACAACGCTCCGGAAACCATCGTCTACAATGCAGCGCCTCTCTATATCTCTGCTAGCCTGAGCATTTTTTCTGCTAAAAATATAGCAGCGATAGAGAGTGACAAGGCTAGTTTTACAGGAAACATCACACGCATTACGACACAGCAAGATCCTCTGAATAATATATCTGATCGGGTTGGTGGAGTATATGTCGGTAAAGAGTATGTTATCCCCCGTTCAGGCGGTCACATGATGGGAGATTTACGGGCAGTTGCTGGTGATATCAAGTATAGCATTGCGATGGACGACATTAAAAGAAATACAGATCAAGGCCTAAAAGGTGTGCAGAGCAAGAAAGAACGCTTCGAAGTCAATGACATCGGGACGGCTTCTCCAAATGGGCTATCTAGGGCAGAGCTCATCGCACTGGACTCAGAGCAGGCGCTGGTTGTAGCTAGCGGATTGTCGACTACTTCCAGTGCAACGGTTGATTTGATAGCTGCAAAAGGGACGAGTGCAGTCGATAAGGCTCTGACCGTGTATAAAAGCCTTGGTGATGTACCGTTTGGCTTTCTTCTATCTTCTGATGAAGTCAGAGCGACTTACAATGAATGTGGTGTCAACTATGGAACTATTGTTGAGGCGGTAGACAGTCATTGTCGAACTGTTAAAAAGACCGCAAATGAAGTAGCTACTTCATTTGCAAACTTGGAGACAAAAATAAAGTCAGGAATTGAACAAACCGTTCAAAAAGATAAAGAATTACAAGGATTAATTGCTCATGGATAAGTGGAGTGAGATTAGGGCTAAGTTAGTGGATGCCCAAGAAGAACTCTATCAGATTGGAGATCAATACCGACAGTCAAAGGATGATTTGGACACCAAGTGGAGCTTTTTGAATGATTTTCATAAGGGATTAAAGCAAAAATTTGATGAAAAGCATTCCCTTGTGTTGTCAGCCTATTCAAAAATGCCAGATGCGACTGAGGACATGCTTAATGCTGCGGTGGAAGCCATAAATCGGTACAGGATGGTGAATGAAGTGGAGTTTAGAACTCGGAGACGTGAGCTGGAAAGAAAATATGACGATTTAGAAGATAGCTATAAGAAAAAGTGTCGAAAACAAGAGTCAGTCATTGAGCAACTCTCTAGTGAACTAAGAGCATGTCAGTCAGATGAAAAATAGGAGGGAAACGGATGGGACTATTTGAAGATATTGGTACTGGAATTTATGATTTTGCTTCAGATACAATGGACAACATCGGTAATGGAATTTATGGTATCAATGATTTTGCTCGGGAGCATATTCCAGGCATGGGAGAGGTAGAGGATGCTGTACACGGGGCTTATGATTGGGGAATGGATCAGTTACGCTCTTTTGAAGCCTATAGCGAGATTGAGAAGAGATTAGAAAGGTCACTTATAAGAACCTTGTATGTTCCGGCTAAAAAACGGGCGGTAGCTCGTGTTATTAAAGAGTTTGATACAGGCGTTCAAAAAGTCGGCCAAAAGGCAAAGACTACGATTGATTCCGTTAATAATCAAATCGATGCGGAAATCAAAGGGGAGTTTTCAAATGCCATTCAAGATACAGTTAGTAAAGAGAATCTCAAGTGGGAGAAATTGGTTTAAAAAAAATAGAAATAGTTGACTCACTATTTTATTACAAAAATCAAATCCGCACCTTAATCAAGGGTGCGGACTTTGTCTTATTTCAAAAATTTGTTTACTTTGCCTTCCCAACCAAAATCTCTGCTTCAATGGTAATCTCTGTCAGTTGGCTCCAGTCAATCTCAGCCTGGTAGATGTGAAAGAGTAGGGGTGTCATGCTGAGTAGGGCTTGGAGCTGATCTGCTGTGATAGTCTTGGTCAGAGAGGCAGTTTTACTGGATAAGATAGTGAAGTTGTTTTGGAAATGATTTTTGATATCTTGGTTGGAATAGTCCTTGTTTGTCAGCTGGTCTTGTACCTTCTGACGGATTTCCTTGAGGTGATTTTTAGTTGGAATAACCTTTATCAAGATGCCGTCTTTGGATAAAATGCGACTAAATTCTCCGTAATTGGCAGGGGAAAAGATATCAAGCAGAATATCCATGCTGTCGTCTTTTATAGGAAGACGAGCTAAGTCACCAACGAACCAGTTGACTGCCCAGTTTGGTTCACTCTTGGCAGCGATTTGGACGGAATCTTTGGAAATATCAAAGGCATAGAAGGTTTTGTCAGGATGCCTTTTTTGAAGCTTGCGAGAATAGAAACCTTCACCACAACCAATATCCAAGATTGTTGTGGCAGTTTTTGAGCTTGCAAGTAAATCGGAAATGCCCTCTAAGATAGCTTGATAAAAGCCAGCTTCTAGGATTTGTTGGCGGTTTTGAAAATTTTCCTTGTCGTAGTTAGCAGATTGCTTGATTTGAGGGGCTAGATTGACATAGCCGAATTTCGCCAAGTCAAAAGAATGACGGTTGTAGCACTTGAGACTGCTCTCTACCAGAGTCAGATTTTCTTGGCAGATAGGACAGGCAAAGGCAGTCGCAGAAGCGAAGCGCTGAAGTTTAGGTTTGAGATTTGTATTCATAGTTTAAGTCTAGCAAAAAAAGGACTAGATGGCAAATGCCTCCAGTCTTCTTTTTAATATGTAAGAACAAAATATTTTTTCTTTCCACGACGGATAACAGTCAGTTCGTTTTCTAACTTATCTGCGTCACTCAAGACATAGTCAAGGTCTTGGATGCGGTCGCCGTTGACGTAGATAGCTCCGTTTTGAACATCTTCACGGGCTTGGCGTTTTGAGTTTACTACACCAGATGAGACGAGCAGTTCCACGATATTGTGGTTTTCGTCTGCTTGTACTTGGTAGTTTGGCACTCCACGAAGTCCTTGTTTGAGCTCTTTAACAGAAAGATTTTTGATGTTTCCTGCAAAGAGTTGCTCAGTGATGTTAAGAGCTTCTTTGTAAGCTTCTTCTCCGTGAACAAGAGTCACGACTTCACGAGCCAAGACTTTTTGAGCTAAGCGTTCGTGTGGAGCCACTTCAAATTGTTTACGGATGTCTTCAATCTCATCAAGTGACAAGAAAGTAAAGATTTTCAAGAAGCGAACAGCGTCTGCGTCCATAACGTTCATCCAAAATTGGTACATTTCGTATGGAGAAGTCTTTTCAGGATTAAGCCAGACGGCATTTCCTTCTGATTTACCAAATTTCTTACCAGTTGCATCTGTGATAAGCGGAACTGTGATAACGTGTCCAGTTTTGTCAGCCTTACGACGAAGTAATTCGGTACCAGCTGTCATATTTCCCCACTGGTCAGAACCACCGATTTGAAGCGTTACGTTATGGTCTTGGTTAAGAACGAAGAAGTCGTAACCTTGCATGATTTGGTAGGCAAACTCAGTGTATGAAATTCCTGTTTCAATCCGTTTTTTCACAGACTCCTTGCTCATCATGTAGTTGACAGTAAAGTATTTTCCGATATCACGGAGGAAATCAATGAAGCTGATGCTGCCAAACCAGTCGTAGTTGTTGACCATGACAGCTTTATTTTCACCATTTTCAAAGTCAAGAAAGCGAGAAAGTTGTCCTTGGATAGACTTGACCCAGCCATCTACTGTGTCTTTTGTTTGGAGACTACGTTCAGCATCTTTGAAGGACGGATCTCCGATGAGACCTGTAGCACCGCCAACGAGCGCATAAGGTTTGTGACCTGCTAGCTGCAAGCGACGACTTGTCAAGATTGCGACAAGGTGGCCCAGGTGAAGGCTGTCAGCAGTTGGATCATAGCCAGTATAATAAGAAACTTGACCTTCTTCTAGGGCTTTACGCAAAGCTTCTTCATCAGTCGTTTGAAAAATCAAACCACGCTCTTTTAGCTCATCAAAAATGTGCATATGTCTTTTCTCCTTTTTAAAAATATTGTTTCTATCTATTGTATCACAAACTCGGGCAATAGCCTAGTAGAATAAGGAAGAAAGTAGCTATTTTATTGAAAGTTTACCTTTTATGGTATAATAGATAGAGTGAGGAAATCCATGCAAAATCAATTAAATGAATTAAAACGAAAAATGCTGGAATTTTTCCAGCGAGTAAAATCAAAAATAAATCATAGAAAATCAGAGAAAGTCTCAGAAGAGAAGCAGTCGGATGGGACAGGTGGGAAAGTTCTGGCTATCCTAAGTAGAATTTTAGTTGCTATTAAGGGAATTTTGAATACTCTCTTTATTCTAGGCTTTATCGGTGGACTTTTTGGTGCTGGTGTAGCTCTTGGTTATGGAGTTGCTTTGTTTGACAAGGCCAAGGTTCCCCAAACGGAGGATTTGGTCAAGCAGGTTAAAAATATTTCTTCCATCTCAGAAATTGTTTATGCAGATGGGAGTGCCATTGCTTCTATCGAGAGCGACCTACTGCGAACTTCTGTTTCATCTGAGGAAATATCAGACAATCTCAAAAAGGCTATCGTTGCTACTGAGGACGAACATTTTCTTGAACATAATGGGGTTGTGCCAAAAGCTGTGATTCGGGCGACTTTGGGAACCTTTGCAGGTTTGGGCTCATCTAGCGGGGGCTCGACCTTGACCCAACAGTTAATCAAGCAACAAGTGGTCGGAGATGCTCCGACTTTGGCTCGTAAGGCTACAGAAATTGTCGATGCCCTTGCCTTGGAACGCAGTATGAGCAAGGATGAAATCTTGACGACTTATCTCAATGTCGCTCCCTTTGGTCGAAATCATAAAGGGCAGAATATTGCAGGTGCCCAGCAAGCTGCTGAAGGGATTTTCGGTATCGATGCCAACAAGTTGAGTATTCCCCAAGCTGCCTTCCTAGCAGGTTTGCCACAGAGTCCGATTACTTATTCTCCTTATGAAAATACTGGAGAGTTAAAGAGTGATGAAGACTTAGAACTTGGTTTGAAGCGGGCCAAGGATGTTCTCTACAACATGTACCGTACGGGTGCTCTGACTCAGGAAGAATACGACCAGTACAAGGATTATAATCTCAAACAAGACTTCTTGCCATCAGGTACTGTCAATGTTGTTTCGAGGGATTATCTCTACTTTACAGCTATGGCTGAAGCGACAGACCGTATGTATGATTATTTAGTTCGACAGGACAATGTCTCTAACCAAGAGTTGAAAAATGAAGCGATTCGAAAGGCTTATCATGAGAGAGCTGAGCAGGAACTAAGTAATGGCGGCTACAAAATCACTACAACGATCAATAAAAAAATCCATGCGGCCATGCAAAACGCAGTTGCTAACTATGGTCATTTGGTAGATGATTCGACTGGGCAGCCTGAAGTAGGGAATGTTTTGATGGACAATAAAACGGGGGCTGTTCTAGGCTTTGTTGGTGGTCGTAATTACCAGACTAACCAAAACAATCACGCCTTTGACACCAAGCGTTCACCAGCCTCTACAACCAAGCCTTTGCTGGCCTACGGAATTGCCATTGATCAAGGTTTGATGGGAAGTGCTAGCATATTGTCAAATTATCCTACAAATTTTGCAAATGGTAGTCCGATTGTGCATGGTAGTAGTAAAGGCACAGATATGGTCAATTTGGGTGATGCTTTAAACTATTCATGGAATATTCCAGCCTATTGGACTTATCGCATGCTTCGTGAAAAAGGTGTCGATGTTAAGAGCTATATGGAGAAAATGGGTTACGAGATTCCAGAGTACGGTATCGAAAGTCTGCCTATGGGGGGTGGTATTGAAGTTACAGTTGCCCAGCATACCAATGGTTATCAAACACTTGCTAATAACGGTGTCTACCATCAGAAACATGTGATTTCTAAGATTGAATCATCTGATGGCACAGTAATCTATGAATTCCAAGACAAACCAGTTCAAGTGTATTCGAAGGCAACAGCAACGATTATGCAGAGTTTGCTTCGTGAGGTGATTTCATCTCGGATCACTTCAAGTTTCCAAACGGATTTGGCTTCTATCAATTCAAGCTTAGCTCGTGCAGACTGGATTGGTAAGACTGGTACAACCAATGAAGATGAAAATATGTGGCTCATGCTTTCGACGCCAAGATTGACTCTAGGTGGTTGGCTAGGTCATGATGACAACCGTCCAATGGCTAAGGGGGCTGGGCATTATCGAAATGCCAAATATATGGCCCACTTGGTCAATGCTATCCAACAGGCTGAGCCTGGTGTTTGGGGCAATGAACGCTTTAATCTTGATTCTAGTGTGACTCAATCTCAGGTCCTCAGATCAACAGGGCAGAAGCCTGGCAAAGTATCCGTTAATGGAAGAACAGTGGATCTTTCAGGTTCTACTGTAACGAGCTATTGGGCTACCAAGACGGGAGCTCCTACGACAAGCTATCACTTTGCTATTGGAGGAAGTGAAGCAGATTACCAAAATGCTTGGTCAAGTATTATTGGTAGTTTCTCATCTACACCAAGCTCAAGTAGTAGCTCTAGCAGTACATCAAGTTCATCTTCAACACAATCAAATAGTAGAAGATAGAGCTATAAAATAAAAATCTTAAATAACGGTCTTGAATCTCGTTAAGAGAGAAGCAAGGCCGTTATTGTGCTTTTAAAGATAAAAGCTATTATAAAAATTGTTAGTAAAATGTCTAATATATATTGCAATCTAGATAATATTGCAGAGATTATTCGTGATTTTAGAATAGAAATTCCCTGAAAATTCTATTGTTTTTGACGTCCTAGTTTATTAATGATATAGAAGAATATTCTCCATCTATCAGTAATATCATTTTTGTTTAGTCGTTTGATGTTAATCGAAAGTTCTTCTGGAGTAGTGAAATTTCTCTTTGTTAAGGATGAAAGCAGACTAGCTTCTGCTTTTTTATCTATATTACTTTACCGGTAAATAAAAAGTTAAAAAAATCACAAAAATACTTGAAGAAACAAATGAAAAGGCTTACAATTATATTATAAACAGTACAAATAAAAAAGGAGAAGTGCTTTATGAAAGCCTATACTTATGTTAAACCAGGACTTGCTTCTTTTGTTGATGTAGACAAACCAGTTATTCGCAAGCCAACAGATGCTATTGTGCGTATCGTAAAAACTACTATTTGTGGAACAGACCTCCATATTATCAAAGGGGATGTTCCCGCTTGCCAAAGTGGTACCATTCTTGGTCACGAAGGGATTGGGATTGTTGAAGAAGTTGGAGAAGGAGTTTCGAACTTCAAAAAAGGCGACAAGGTCTTGATTTCTTGTGTTTGTGCCTGTGGTAAATGCTACTACTGTAAAAAAGGAATTTATGCCCACTGTGAAGACGAAGGGGGTTGGATTTTCGGTCACTTGATTGACGGTATGCAAGCTGAGTATCTACGTGTCCCTCATGCAGATAACACTCTTTACCATACTCCAGAAGACTTGTCAGATGAAGCCTTGGTTATGCTATCAGACATTTTGCCTACTGGGTATGAAATTGGTGTCTTGAAAGGAAAAGTAGAACCTGGTTGTAGCGTAGCCATTATCGGTTCAGGTCCAGTTGGATTGGCTGCTCTTTTGACAGCCGAATTCTATTCACCAGCTAAATTGATTATGGTGGACTTAGACGATAACCGCTTGGAAACTGCTGTATCATTTGGTGCGACTCATAAGATTAATTCTTCAGACCCTGAAAAAGCGATTAAAGAAATTTATGATTTGACAGATGGCCGCGGTGTGGACGTTGCCATCGAAGCTGTTGGTATTCCTGCAACATTTGATTTCTGTCAAAAGATTATTGGTGTAGACGGAACGGTTGCCAACTGTGGTGTACATGGTAAACCAGTTGAATTTGATTTGGACAAGCTTTGGATTCGCAACATCAATGTAACAACTGGTTTGGTATCTACAAATACAACTCCACAATTGTTGAAAGCTCTTGAAAGTCATAAGATTGAACCAGAAAAATTGGTAACTCATTATTTCAAACTCAGTGAAATTGAAAAAGCCTATGAAGTCTTCAGTAAGGCAGCAGACCACCATGCAATCAAGGTCATTATCGAAAACGATATCTCGGAAGCCTAGGTAGTAACAAGATTTTGGAACATAAGCAAATAGAAATTCAGTCATCATAAGATGGCTGGATTTTTTATCTGGAAATTAAGAAATGAGCATATTTCTTTTCTTGTCTGGCGGAATTGGTTATAATATACGGTACAAAGGAATGAATGAATATGTATCGTGTTATAGAAATGTACGGAGATTTTGAACCGTGGTGGTTCTTAGAAGGTTGGGAAGAAGATATTATAGCAAGTAGAAAATTTGACCAGTATTATGATGCTCTCAAATACTACAAAACTTGCTGGTTTAGATTGGAACAAGAATCTCCTCTTTATAAAAGTAGAAGTGACTTGATGACCATTTTTTGGGATCCGGAAGACCAACGCTGGTGTGATGAATGTGATGAATATTTACAACAATACCATTCTTTGGCCCTTTTGCAGGACGAGCAGGTCATCCCAGATGAAAAACTACGCCCAGGCTATGAAAAACAAACAGGTCAGGAAAGGCACCGTTCTTGCCGTATGAAATTAAAATAGAGAAAAAGTAACTTTTTTGGAGTTGCTTTTTTATTTTTTCCAACTCTTTGCGAATAGTATAGGTGAGGAGGTAAGTATGGTTCAAGAAATTGCACAAGAAATCATTCGTTCGGCTCGGAAAAAAGGGGCGCAGGATATTTATTTTGTTCCTAAGTTAGACGCTTATGAGCTTCATATGAGGGTAGGAGACGAGCGCTGTAAAATTGGTAGCTATGATTTTGAAAAGTTTGCGGCCGTTATCAGTCACTTTAAGTTTGTGGCGGGTATGAATGTGGGAGAAAAGCGACGTAGTCAACTTGGTTCTTGTGATTATGAATATGACCAGAAGATGGTGTCCTTACGTTTATCTACTGTAGGCGACTATCGAGGGCATGAGAGCTTAGTGATTCGCTTGTTGCATAATGAGGAGCAGGATTTGCATTTTTGGTTTCAGGATATCGAAGAACTGGGCAATCAGTACAGGCAACGTGGTCTCTATCTTTTTGCTGGTCCAGTCGGAAGTGGCAAGACAACCCTGATGCACGAATTAGCTAAATCTCTCTTTAAAGGACAGCAAGTCATGTCCATTGAAGATCCAGTCGAGATTAAGCAGGACGATATGCTCCAGTTGCAGTTGAATGAGGCGATAGGGCTTACCTATGAAAATCTCATCAAACTTTCCCTACGGCATCGTCCTGATCTCCTGATTATCGGAGAAATTAGGGACAGCGAAACGGCACGTGCAGTGGTTAGAGCTAGTTTGACAGGGGCGACAGTCTTTTCAACCATTCATGCCAAGAGTATTCGAGGTGTTTATGAGCGCCTGCTGGAGTTGGGTGTGAGTGAGGAGGAATTGGCAGTCGTTCTGCAAGGAGTCTGCTACCAGAGATTAATCGGGGGAGGAGGAATCGTTGACTTTGCCAACAAAGACTATCAAGAACACCAGCCAACTAGCTGGAATGAACAGGTTGACCAGCTTCTTAAAGATGGACATATCACAAGTCTTCAGGCTGAAACGGAAAAAATTAGCTACAGCTAAGCAAAAAAATATCATCACCTTGTTTAACAATCTCTTTTCCAGCGGTTTTCATCTGGTGGAGACCATCTCCTTTTTAGATAGGAGTGCCTTGTTGGATAAGCAGTGTGTGACCCAGATGCGTACAGGCTTGTCTCAGGGGAAATCATTCTCAGAAATGATGGAAAGTTTGGGTTTTTCAAGTGCCATTGTCACTCAGTTATCTCTAGCGGAAGTCCATGGAAATCTCCACCTGAGTTTGGGAAAGATAGAAGAATATCTAGACAATCTGGCCAAGGTCAAGAAAAAATTAATTGAAGTAGCGACCTATCCTTTGATTTTGCTGGGATTTCTTCTCTTAATCATGCTGGGGTTACGTAACTACCTACTACCACAACTGGATAGTAGCAATATTGCCACCCAAATTATCGGCAATCTGCCACAAATCTTTCTAGGAATGGTAGGGTTTGTTTCCGTAGGTGCCCTTTTAGCACTAACTTTTTATAAAAGAAGTTCTAAGATGCGCGTCTTTTCTATCTTAGCACGCCTTCCCTTTCTTGGAATCTTTGTGCAGACCTATTTGACAGCCTATTATGCGCGTGAGTGGGGGAATATGATTTCGCAGGGGATGGAGCTGATGCAGATTTTTCAAATCATGCAGGAACAAGGTTCCCAACTCTTTAAAGAAATCGGTCAAGATCTGGCTCAAGCCCTGCAAAATGGTCGAGAATTTTCTCAGACGATAGGGACCTATCCTTTCTTTAAGAAAGAGTTGAGTCTCATTATCGAGTATGGGGAAGTCAAGTCCAAGCTGGGTAGTGAGTTGGAAATCTATGCTGAAAAAACTTGGGAAGCTTTTTTTACCCGAGTCAACCGCACCATGAATCTGGTGCAGCCACTGGTTTTTATCTTTGTGGCTCTGCTTATCGTTTTACTTTATGCGGCAATGCTCATGCCCATGTATCAAAATATGGAGGTGAATTTTTAAAATGAAAAAAATGATGACATTCTTGAAAAAAGCTAAGGTTAAAGCTTTTACACTTGTGGAGATGTTGGTGGTCTTGCTCATCATCAGCGTTCTTCTCTTGCTCTTTGTACCTAATCTGACCAAGCAAAAAGAAGCAGTAAACGATAAAGGAAAAGCTGCTGTTGTTAAGGTGGTGGAAAGCCAGGCAGAACTTTATAGCTTGGATAAAAATGAAGATGCTAGCCTAAGCAAGTTACAAGCAGATGGGCGTATTACTCCTGAACAGGCTAAAGCCTATAATGAATACTATGCTAAAAATGGAGGAACAAATCGTAAAGTCAATGATTAAGGCCTTTACCATGCTGGAAAGTCTCTTGGTTTTGGGACTTGTAACTATGATTGCCTTGGGTTTGTCCGGTTCTGTCCAGTCCACTTTTGCAGCGGTAGAGGAGCAGATTTTCTTTATGGAGTTTGAAGAACTGTATCGGGAAACCCAAAAACGCAGTGTAGCCAGTCAGCAAAAGACTAGCCTAAATTTAGATGGACAGATAATTAGCAATGGCAGTCAAAAGTTGACAGTCCCTAAAGGAATTCATGCACCATCAGGACAAAGTATTACATTTGACCGTGCTGGGGGCAATTCGTCCCTGGCTAAGATTGAATTTCAGACCAGCAAAGGAACGATTCGCTATCAGTTATATCTAGGAAATGGAAAAATTAAACGCATTAAGGAAACAAAAAATTAGGGCAGTGATTTTACTGGAAGCAGTCGTCGCTCTAGCTATCTTTGCCAGCATTGCGACCCTTCTTTTGGGACAAATTCAAAAGAATAGGCAAGAAGAAGCAAAAATCTTGCAGAAAGAAGAAGTTGTGCGTGTAGCTAAGATGGCACTACAGACAGGTCAAAATCAGGTAAAGATAAACGGAGTTGAGATTCAGGTGTTTTCTAGTGAAAAAGGATTGGAGATTTATCATGGTTCAGAACAGTTGTTGGCGATTAAAGAGCCATAAGGTCAAGGCTTTCACCTTGTTGGAATCCTTGATTGCCCTCATTGTCATCAGTGGAAGCTTACTTCTCTTTCAAGCCATGAGTCAGCTCCTCATTTCAGAAGTTCGCTACCAGCAGCAAAGCGAGCAAAAAGAGTGGCTCTTGTTTGTGGACCAGCTGGAGGCAGAATTAGATCGTTCGCAATTCGAAAAAGTGGAGGGTAATCGCCTCTATATGAAGCAGGATGGCAAGGAAATTGCGATAGGTAAGTCAAAATCGGATGATTTTCGAAAAACTGATGCCAGTGGACGGGGTTATCAGCCGATGGTTTATGGCCTCAAATCAGCTCAGATTACAGAGGACAATCAACTGGTGCGTTTTCGTTTCCAGTTCCAAAAAGGCTTAGAAAGGGTGTTCATCTATCGTGTGGAAAAAGAAAAAAGTTAAGGCAGGGGTTCTCCTCTATGCAGTGACCATGGCAGCCATCTTTAGTCTTTTGTTACAATTTTACTTGAACCGACAAGTCGCCCACTATCAAGATTATGCTTTAAATAAAGAAAAATTGGTTGCTTTTGCTATGGCCAATCGAACCAAAGATAAGGTTGAGCAAGAAAGTGGAGAACAGGTTTATAACCTAGGTCAAGTGAACTATCAAAACAAGAAAACAAACTTGGTGACAAGGGTTCGCATGCCTAAGAGCAAATATGAATTTATCTTTCCTTCCGTCAAAATCAAAGAAGAGAAAACAGCTAAAAAGGAAAAGGTAGTGACTGATTCAAGTAATCAAGCAGAGAAGAAAAAATCAGAAGAGAAAGTTGAAAAGAAAGAGAATTCCTAGCCAATCAAGCTACTTTGTGCTAAACTAAAAATATGAAACATGATTTTAACCACAAAGCAGAAACTTTCGATACCCCTAAAAATATTTTCCTTGCAAACTTGGTTTGTCAAGCGGTCGAGAAACAGATTGATCTTCTATCAGACAAAGAAATTTTGGATTTCGGTGGAGGGACGGGTCTGTTAACCTTGCCCCTAGCCAAGCAGGCCAAGTCTGTAACATTGGTGGATATTTCGGAGAAAATGCTGGAGCAAGCTCGTTTGAAAGCGGAGCAGCAAGACATCAAGAATATCCAGTTTTTGGAGCAAGATTTACTGGAAAACCCCTTGGAGCAAGAGTTTGATCTCATTGTCGTTAGTCGGGTTCTTCACCATATGCCTGATTTGGATGCGGCTCTCTTACTGTTTTATCAACATTTGAGGGAAGATGGACAACTCCTACTTGCTGATTTTACCAAGACAGAAGCTAACCATCATGGATTTGAATTGGTTGAACTGGAAAACAGGCTAGCCCAGTTTGGTTTTTCATCTGTGCATAGTCAGATCCTCTATAGCGCTGAAGACCTGTTTCAAGGAAATTACTCAGAACTCTTTTTAACAGTAGCCCAAAAATCACTCGCCTAGTCAGGGAGTGATTTTTCTATAAGGATGGAAAAAAGAAGGGAAATTTGATAAGATAGGAATATGGATTTTGAAAAAATTGAACAAGCTTATACGTATTTACTAGAGAATGTCCAAGTCATCCAAAGTGATTTGGCGACCAACTTTTATGACGCCTTGGTGGAGCAAAATAGCATCTATCTGGATGGTGAAACTGAGCTAGAGCAGGTCAAGGAAAACAATCAGGCCCTTAAACGCTTAGCGCTACGCAAAGAAGAATGGCTCAAGACCTACCAGTTTCTCTTGATGAAGGCTGGGCAGACAGAGCCCCTACAGGCCAATCACCAGTTTACACCAGATGCCATTGCTTTACTTTTGGTGTTTATTGTGGAAGAGTTGTTTAAAGAAGAGGAGATTACGATCCTCGAAATGGGTTCTGGGATGGGAATTCTAGGCGCTACTTTCTTGACCTCGCTTGATAAAAAGGTGGATTACTTGGGAATGGAAGTGGATGATTTGCTGATTGATTTGGCAGCAAGCATGGCAGATGTAATTGGTTTGCAGGCTGGCTTTGTCCAAGGAGATGCTGTTCGTCCACAAATGCTCAAAGAAAGCGACGTGGTCATCAGCGACTTGCCTGTCGGCTATTATCCTGATGATGCCGTTGCGTCGCGCCATCAAGTTGCTTCTAGTCAAGAAAATACCTACGCCCATCACTTGCTCATGGAACAAGGGCTTAAGTACCTCAAATCAGATGGCTACGCTATTTTTCTAGCTCCGAGTGATTTATTGACCAGTCCTCAAAGTGACTTGTTGAAAGGTTGGTTGAAAGAGGAGGCAAGTCTGACTGCCATGATTAGTTTGCCTGAAAATCTCTTTGCCAATGCCAAACAATCTAAGACCATTTTTATCCTACAGAAGAAAAGTGAAACAGCAGTAGATCCTTTTGTTTATCCTCTTGCTAGCTTACAAGATGCAAGTGTTTTAATGAAATTTAAAGAAAATTTTCAAAAATGGACTCAAGGTACTGAAATATAAAATAGATTTTGTTATAATAGATGAAAACGCTTAAAAAGGGGTATCATGTTATGACAAAAACAATTGCAATCAATGCGGGAAGTTCAAGTTTGAAATGGCAATTATACTTAATGCCAGAAGAAAAAGTATTGGCGAAAGGGTTGATTGAACGTATCGGTTTGAAAGATTCAATTTCAACTGTAAAATTTGATGGCCGTTCCGAACAACAAATTTTGGATATCGAAAATCATACACAAGCTGTTAAAATTTTATTGGATGACTTGATTCGTTTCGATATTATCAAGGCTTATGACGAGATTACAGGTGTTGGACATCGTGTTGTTGCCGGTGGAGAATATTTCAAAGAATCGACAGTCGTTGAGGAAGATGTTTTAGAAAAAGTTGAAGAATTGAGCTTGTTGGCTCCTCTCCACAACCCAGCCAATGCAGCAGGTGTTCGTGCCTTCAAGGAATTGTTGCCAGACATTACCAGTGTAGTTGTTTTTGATACTTCATTCCACACAACTATGCCAGAGAAAGCTTATCGCTACCCTCTACCAACAAAATATTACACAGAAAACAAGGTTCGTAAATATGGTGCCCACGGTACAAGTCACCAGTTTGTAGCAGGAGAAGCAGCAAAACTCTTGGGCCGTCCATTAGAGGACTTGAAATTGATTACTTGCCATATCGGTAATGGAGCTTCTATCACAGCTGTTAAGGGCGGTCAATCTGTTGATACTTCAATGGGATTCACTCCACTTGGTGGTGTGATGATGGGAACACGTACAGGAGATATTGACCCAGCTATCATTCCTTACTTAATGCAATATACAGAGGACTTTAATACTCCTGAAGACATTAGTCACGTCCTTAATCGTGAATCAGGACTAATGGGGGTTTCAGGTAAATCTAGTGATATGCGTGATGTGATTGCTGCTATGGAAGAAGGGGACCACGATGCCACTTTAGCCTATGAAATGTATGTTGATCGTATCCAAAAACATATCGGTCAATACCTTGCGGTCCTAAATGGAGCAGATGCTATTATCTTTACTGCAGGTATCGGTGAAAATGCTGCAAACGTACGAGAAGATGTTATCTCAGGTATCTCTTGGTTTGGCTGTGATGTTGACCCAGAAAAGAACGTCTTTGGTGTGACAGGAGACATCTCAACAGAGGCAGCGAAAATCCGTGTCTTGGTTATTCCAACAGATGAAGAATTGGTCATTGCCCGTGACGTTGAACGTTTGAAAAAATAAGTAAAACTAGAAAAAATACTCAATACAAGGAGTTGGGAAAGTGATTTTTCCAGCTTCTTTTTCTGGTGAAATTGTCCAAAACCTTGCTATGATTGGCTTTTTTGAAAAATATGGTATAATAGTAGTAATTTAATAGATGGAGTTGAGTTTTGAAGAAAAACTTTCGTGTAAAAAGAGAGAAAGATTTTAAGGCGATTTTCAAGGAGGGGACAAGTTTTGCTAATCGTAAATTTGTTGTCTACCAATTAGAAAACCAGAAAAATCATTTTCGAGTAGGTCTATCAGTTAGTAAAAAACTAGGGAATGCGGTCACTAGAAATCAAATCAAACGACGAATCCGACATATTATCCAGATTGCAAAAGGGAGTCTGGTAGAAGATGTCGATTTTGTCGTCATTGCTCGAAAAGGAGTCGAAACCTTGGGATACGCAGAGATGGAGAAAAACCTACTCCACGTATTAAAATTATCAAAGATTTACCAGGAAGGAAATGGGAGTGAAAAAGAAACTACAGTTGACTAGTTTGCTAGGACTGTCCCTATTGATCATGACAGCTTGTGCGACAAATGGGACAACTAGCGATATTACAGCCGAATCGGCTGATTTTTGGAGTAAATTTGTTTACTTCTTTGCGGAAATCATTCGCTTTTTATCGTTTGATATCAGTATCGGAGTAGGGATTATTCTCTTTACGATCTTGATTCGTACAGTCCTCTTGCCAGTTTTCCAAGTGCAAATGGTGGCATCCAGAAAAATGCAGGAAGCTCAACCTCGCATTAAGGCGCTTCGAGAACAATATCCAGGTCGAGATATGGAAAGCAGAACCAAGCTAGAGCAAGAAATGCGTAAAGTCTTTAAAGAAATGGGTGTCAGACAGTCAGATTCTCTTTGGCCGATTTTGATTCAGATGCCGGTTATCTTGGCTTTGTTCCAAGCTCTATCAAGAGTTGACTTTTTAAAGACAGGTCATTTCTTATGGATTAACCTTGGTGGTGTGGATACAACCCTTGTTCTTCCGATTTTAGCAGCTGTATTTACCTTTTTAAGTACTTGGCTGTCTAATAAAGCCTTGTCTGAGCGTAATGGCGCTACGACTGCGATGATGTATGGTATTCCAGTCTTAATCTTTATCTTTGGGGTTTATGCTCCGAGCGGAGTCGCTCTCTACTGGGCAGTGTCCAATGCTTATCAAGTCTTGCAAACCTATTTCTTGAACAATCCATTCAAGATTATTGCAGAGCGCGAGGCGGTAGCTCAGGCACAGAAAGATTTGGAAAATAGAAAAAGAAAAGCCAAGAAAAAGGCTCAGAAAACGAAATAATAAGGAGGAATCTGGTAATGGGAGTATTTACAGGTTCAACTGTTGAAGAAGCAATCCAGAAAGGATTGAAAGAATTAGATATTCCAAGAATGAAGGCTCATATCAAAGTCATTTCTCGCGAGAAAAAAGGATTTCTTGGTTTATTTGGTAAAAAACCAGCTCAAGTTGACATTGAAGCTATTAGTGAAACAACTGTCATTAAAGCAAATCAACAAGCTATTAAGGGTGTTCCTAAAGAAATCAATGAACAAAATGAACCGGTCAAAACGGTCAGTGAAGCAACCGTTGATTTGGGTCATGTTGTAGAAGCAATTAAAAAGATTGAAGAAGAAGGCCAAGGGGTTTCTGATGAAGTCAAGGCTGAAATCTTGAAAAATGAAAAACATGCTAGCACCATCTTAGAAGAAACTGGGCACATTGAGATTTTAAATGAATTACAGCTTGAAGAAGCTGGTTTCGGAGAAGAAGTAGAAACTCCTATTGTCGAGACTCAAGCTGAACGAACTGAAAGTCAAGAATTAGAAGATTTGGGCTTAAAGGTGGAACCGATCTTTGATATTGAACAAGTAGCTACGGAAGTAACGACTTATGTTCAAACTATTATTGATGATATGGACGTTGAGGCGACGATTTCGAATGATTATAATCGTCGTAGCATCAATCTGCAAATTGATACCAACGAACCAGGTCGTATTATCGGTTACCATGGCAAAGTTTTAAAGGCCTTGCAACTATTGGCTCAAAATTATCTTTATAACCGCTATTCAAGAACCTTCTACATTACTATTAATGTCAATGATTATGTTGAACACCGTGCAGAAGTCTTGCAGACCTATGCGCAAAAATTGGCGGCTCGTGTTTTAGAAGAAGGCCGTAGTCATCAGACAGATCCCATGTCAAATAGTGAACGCAAGATTATCCATCGTATTATTTCACGCATGGATGGCGTGACTAGTTACTCTGAGGGTGATGAGCCAAATCGCTATGTCGTTGTAGATACAGAATAAACAAAATCAGGGTTATCCTGATTTTTTGCTAGCTGGAGGAGATTAAATTAATGTTGAATAAGATAAGAGACTATCTAGACTTTGCTGGTTTGCAGTACCGTAATCCTGATAAAGCGGGAGTAGAGCGAGAGAAAATGTTGGCATTTCGCCACAAAGGTCAAGAGGCCAGAAAGGCTTTTACAGAACTGGCTAAAGCCTTTCAAGCGAGCCATCCAGAATGGCAACTTCAACAGACTAGCCAGTGGATGAACCAAGCGCAGCGCTTGCGACCGCACTTCTGGGCTTATCTACAGCGTGAGGGGAGAGTGACAGAACCTATGTTGGCTCTTCGTTTGTATGGAGTACCCTCTGATTTTGGTGTTTCCTTAGAAGTCAGTTTCATCGAGCGCAAGAAAGATGAGCAAACTCTAGGCAAGCAGGCCAAAGTTTTAGAAATTCCAACCGTTGAAGGGATTTATTATCTAGCCTACTCTGATGGCCAAAGTCAACGGTGGGAGGCGAACGAAGAAAATCGTCAAGTCTTAGTCGAGAAGGTAGGCAGTCAAGAAATCCGAAAAGTGTTAGTTAAATCAGATGTTTCTATCATAGAAAATCAATCATTAGAAGTGATTTTAGAAAAATTAGAAGATGCTTATGAACGCTTACTTCCCTACTATCAGGCGACAAGAGAGTAGAAAATAGGAGACTTATCTAGCGTCGAATTGTTTAATTGCTATTCTATGTATTTTTTCATATAATAGTAAAATAGAATGTGTGATTCAATAATCACCTCAAATAGAAAGGAAATTCTATGTCAAATCTATCTGTTAATGCAATTCGTTTCCTAGGTATTGACGCCATTAATAAAGCCAACTCAGGTCACCCAGGTGTGGTTATGGGAGCGGCTCCGATGGCTTACAGCCTCTTTACAAAACAACTTCGTATCAATCCCGCTCAACCAAACTGGATTAACCGCGACCGTTTTATTCTTTCAGCTGGTCATGGTTCAATGCTCCTTTATGCCCTTCTTCACCTTTCTGGTTTTGAAGATGTCAGCATGGATGAGATCAAGAGCTTCCGTCAATGGGGGTCAAAAACACCTGGTCATCCAGAATTTGGCCATACAGCAGGGATTGATGCTACCACAGGTCCTCTAGGTCAAGGGATCTCAACTGCCACTGGTTTTGCCCAGGCAGAACGTTTCTTGGCAGCCAAATATAACCGCGAAGGCTACAATATCTTTGACCACTATACTTACGTTATCTGTGGAGATGGAGACTTGATGGAAGGTGTCTCAAGTGAGGCGGCTTCATACGCAGGTTTGCAAAAGCTAGATAAGTTGGTTGTCCTTTATGATTCAAATGACATCAACTTGGATGGTGAGACAAAGGATTCCTTTACAGAAAGTGTTCGTGATCGTTACAATGCCTACGGTTGGCATACTGCCTTGGTTGAAGATGGAACAGACTTGGAAGCTATTCATGCTGCTATCGAAACAGCTAAAGCTTCAGGCAAGCCATCTTTGATTGAAGTGAAGACTGTTATTGGATACGGTTCTCCAAACAAACAAGGAACTAATGCTGTACACGGTGCTCCTCTTGGAGCAGATGAAACTGCAGTAACTCGTCAAGCGCTTGGTTGGGACTACGAACCATTTGAAATTCCAGAACAAGTTTATGCTGATTTCAAAGAACATGTTGCAGACCGTGGCGCATCAGCTTATGAAGCTTGGACAAAATTAGTTGCTGACTATAAAGAAGCGCACCCAGAATTGGCTGCAGAAGTAGAAGCCATTATTGATGGACGTGATCCAGTTGAAGTGACTCCAGCAGACTTCCCGGCTTTAGAAAATGGTTTCTCTCAAGCAACTCGTAATTCAAGCCAAGATGCCTTGAATGTTGTGGCGGCTAAGTTACCAACCTTCCTAGGTGGATCAGCTGACCTTGCTCACTCAAACATGACTTATATCAAGACTGACGGACTTCAAGACGATTCCAACCGCTTGAACCGCAACATTCAGTTTGGTGTTCGTGAATTTGCCATGGGAACAATCTTGAACGGGATGGCTCTTCATGGTGGACTTCGTGTATACGGTGGAACTTTCTTCGTCTTCTCTGACTATGTGAAGGCAGCTGTTCGCTTGTCAGCCTTACAAGGACTTCCCGTGACTTATGTCTTTACCCACGATTCAATCGCGGTTGGGGAAGACGGTCCAACGCACGAACCAGTTGAGCATTTAGCAGGTCTTCGTGCCATGCCAAATCTGAATGTTTTCCGTCCAGCAGATGCGCGTGAAACTCAAGCAGCTTGGTACCTTGCAGTGACAAGTGAAAAAACACCAACTGCCCTTGTCTTAACACGTCAAAACTTGACTGTTGAAGAAGGAACAGACTTTGACAAGGTTGCAAAAGGTGCCTATGTTGTCTACGAAAATGCAGCAGACTTTGATACAATCTTGATTGCAACAGGTTCAGAGGTTAATCTTGCTGTCTCAGCTGCCAAAGAATTGGCTAGTCAAGGCGCAAAAGTCCGCGTAGTCAGCATGCCATCTACAGATGTATTTGATAAACAAGATGCAGCATACAAGGAAGAAATTCTTCCAAATGCAGTTCGCCGTCGTGTTGCAGTCGAAATGGGTGCAACTCAAAACTGGTACAAATATGTTGGTCTAGATGGTGCTGTTCTTGGTATTGATACCTTCGGAGCCTCTGCACCAGCACCAAAAGTATTGGCAGAATATGGCTTTACAGTTGAAAATCTTGTAAAAGTCGTTCAAAACTTGAAATAATTCTAAAAATCAGGGCGCAAGCTCTGTTTTTTTCTTACTAGAAAAGTAAGGTACAATCTTGTAAAAGTAACTGAAATTTGATATAGTAGTCCTATGTAAAAGACAAAGGAGAATATAATGGAATCACAATATACATTTTTAATCATTCTTGTGGCTATGTTGGGCTTGATGTTCTTTACGCAACGCTCTCAAAAGAAACAAGCACAAAAGCGTATGGAAAGCTTGAATAAATTACAAAAAGGCTATGAAGTTATTACAATCGGTGGACTTTATGGAACAGTCGATGAAGTAGATACTGAGAAGAGAACCATTGTTCTTGATGTAGATGGAGTTTACTTGACTTTTGAACTAGCTGCTATCAAGACAGTATTACCGCTGAAAGAAACAGCTTCACTAGAAGGTGCAATTGAAAAATAAGACGGGATCACGAACTCCCGTTTTTCTATAAAAGAAAGGAAATGGGATGAAAAAACTAGTCTTTGTCTGCTTGGGAAATATTTGTCGTAGCCCTATGGCTGAGTTTGTTATGAAATCAATGACAGATAATTATGAAATCCAAAGTCGAGCGACTTCCTCTTGGGAACATGGTAATCCGATTCATAAGGGAACTCAAGGGATTTTTCAACAGTATGAGATTCCTTATGAAAAAGGCAAGACATCGCTTCAGATTAGTAAGGAAGATTTTGAAGCCTTTGATTATATTATCGGTATGGATGCTTCAAATGTTTCTGACTTACGTCAGATGTGTCCAGCAGACTGTAAAGATAAGATTTACTCATTCGCACCTGAAAGTGTTCCAGATCCTTGGTATACAGGAGATTTTGAGGAAACCTATCAGCGTGTTCAAGAGGGTTGTCAAGCTTGGTTAGAACGTTTAGAAAAGGGGAGTGAAGATGGAAAATCTTAAGAATTTTTACGACAAGTATCGTGTCTATCTGACTCGTCCACGTTTAGAGATTTTGGCAGTAGTTACCATTGTTTTTTGTGCTGTACTCGTCTTTTTTCTAAATATTCCAGGAAAAGGTGTTCTAAAGCTTGATAATGGAACCATTGTTTACGATGGCAGTCTTGTCCGTGGTAAAATGAATGGCCAAGGAACCATTACCTTCCAAAATGGAGACCAGTATACAGGTGGTTTCAACAATGGAGCCTTCAACGGAAAAGGTACCTTTCAATCTAAAGAAGGCTGGACCTACGAAGGTGATTTTGTAAATGGTCAGGCTGAAGGAAAAGGGAAACTAACAACAGAACAAGAAGTTGTTTATGAAGGGACTTTTAAACAAGGCGTTTTTCAACAAAAATAAAGCCTCCTTATCAAAGGAGGTATTGTTAGAATGCTTAAGTAAGCGCTTACTAGAAAATCTATCTCTTTCCAAATCCCTCTTCCAAGTAAGTTTGTGAAATAAAAAATATTTGAAATAATTTTCACAAACTCTAAAGAAAAAACGTGATAAGTAAAGAAAATGAGAAAAAATTCACAAACAATAAAAAATTCTTTGTGAAATGTTTATGAAACTGTTTACAAAGTTGAAATAATGCGTTATAATAAACTTGTGAAAAAATTAACAAAGGATATCAATCCTTGAAAGCTATGGAGGAAAATATGGCTGATAAAAAAACTGTGACACCAGAAGAAAAGAAACTCGCTGCTGAAAAGCATGTCGACGGCTTGGTGCAAAAAGCTTTAGTTGCTCTTGAGGAAATGCGTAAACTCGACCAAGAACAGGTCGACTACATCGTAGCTAAAGCGTCAGTGGCAGCTTTGGATGCCCACGGAGAATTGGCTCTACATGCCTATGAAGAAACAGGACGTGGTGTATTTGAAGACAAAGCAACTAAGAACTTATTTGCTTGTGAACACGTAGTAAACAACATGCGCCACACTAAAACAGTTGGTGTTATCGAAGAAGACGATGTAACAGGTTTGACCCTTATCGCTGAACCAGTTGGCGTTGTTTGTGGTATCACTCCAACAACAAATCCAACATCAACAGCAATCTTTAAGGCATTGATTTCATTGAAGACACGTAATCCAATCGTCTTTGCCTTCCACCCATCAGCTCAAGAATCATCAGCTCACGCAGCTCAAATCGTTCGTGATGCTGCGATTAAAGCAGGTGCTCCTGAAAACTGTGTGCAATGGATTACTCAACCATCTATGGAAGCAACAAGTGCCCTTATGAACCACGAAGGTATTGCAACAATCCTTGCAACAGGTGGTAATGCCATGGTTAAAGCTGCATACTCATGTGGTAAACCAGCTCTTGGGGTAGGTGCCGGAAACGTGCCAGCTTATGTTGAAAAATCAGCTAACATCCGCCAAGCTGCACACGATATCGTCATGTCTAAATCATTTGACAATGGTATGGTCTGTGCATCTGAACAAGCGGTTATCATTGATAAAGAAATTTACGATGAATTTGTAGCAGAGTTCAAATCATATCATACTTACTTTGTAAACAAAAAAGAAAAAGCACTTCTTGAAGAGTTCTGCTTCGGCGTGAAAGCAAATAGCAAAAACTGTGCTGGTGCAAAATTGAACGCTGACATCGTTGGTAAACCAGCAACTTGGATTGCAGAACAAGCAGGATTTACAGTTCCAGAAGGAACAAACATTCTTGCTGCAGAATGTAAAGAAGTTGGTGAAAACGAGCCATTGACTCGTGAAAAATTGTCACCAGTTATCGCAGTTTTGAAATCTGAAAGCCGTGAAGATGGTATTACTAAGGCTCGTCAAATGGTTGAATTTAACGGTCTTGGACACTCAGCAGCTATCCACACAGCTGACGAAGAATTGACTAAAGAATTTGGTAAAGCTGTTAAAGCTATTCGTGTTATCTGTAACTCACCTTCTACTTTCGGTGGTATCGGGGACGTTTACAATGCCTTCTTGCCATCATTGACACTCGGATGTGGTTCTTACGGACGTAACTCAGTTGGGGATAACGTTAGCGCCATTAACCTCTTGAATATCAAAAAAGTCGGAAGACGGAGAAATAACATGCAATGGATGAAACTTCCTTCAAAAACATACTTTGAACGTGATTCAATTCAATACCTTCAAAAATGTCGTGACGTTGAGCGTGTCATGATCGTTACTGACCACGCTATGGTAGAGCTTGGCTTCCTTGATCGTATCATCGAACAGCTTGACCTTCGTCGCAATAAGGTTGTTTACCAAATCTTTGCTGATGTAGAACCAGATCCAGATATCACTACAGTTGAACGTGGTACTGAGATTATGCGTGCCTTCAAACCAGATACAATCATCGCTCTTGGTGGTGGATCTCCAATGGATGCTGCTAAAGTAATGTGGCTCTTCTACGAACAACCAGAAGTAGACTTCCGAGACCTTGTTCAAAAATTCATGGATATCCGTAAACGTGCCTTCAAATTCCCATTGCTTGGTAAGAAGACTAAATTCATCGCAATCCCAACAACATCTGGTACAGGATCTGAAGTAACACCATTTGCCGTTATCTCTGATAAAGCAAACAACCGTAAATACCCAATCGCTGACTACTCATTGACACCAACTGTGGCAATCGTAGACCCTGCCTTGGTATTGACAGTTCCTGGATTTGTTGCTGCGGACACTGGTATGGACGTATTGACCCACGCGACTGAAGCTTACGTATCACAAATGGCTAGCGACTACACTGATGGTCTTGCACTTCAAGCCATCAAGCTTGTATTTGAAAACCTTGAAAGCTCAGTTAAGAATGCAGACTTCCACTCACGTGAGAAAATGCATAATGCTTCAACAATCGCTGGTATGGCCTTTGCCAATGCCTTCCTAGGTATTTCTCACTCAATGGCCCATAAGATTGGTGCGCAATTCCACACAATCCACGGTCGTACTAATGCTATCTTGCTTCCATACGTCATCCGCTACAACGGTACACGTCCAGCTAAGACAGCAACATGGCCTAAGTACAACTACTACCGTGCAGATGAAAAATACCAAGATATCGCACGCATGCTTGGACTTCCAGCTTCTACTCCAGAAGAAGGTGTGGAATCTTACGCAAAAGCTGTCTACGAACTTGGTGAGCGCGTAGGTATCCAAATGAACTTCAAAGCACAAGGAATTGATGAAAAAGAATGGAAAGAACATTCTCGTGAATTGGCCTTCCTTGCTTATGAAGATCAATGTTCACCAGCTAACCCACGTCTTCCAATGGTTGACCATATGCAAGAAATCATCGAAGATTCTTACTATGGCTACAAAGAAAGACCAGGACGCCGTAAATAATTGTTTATCAGCCTAGAGGCAGGAATTTCCTGTCTCTTTTCTTGTAGAATTGGAGTATTGAAAATAATTTTTAGCTTTTCTGTTTTCACTTTTCATCTGAAAAGGAAAGTGAGAAATGACTAGGTAGACAAAGAAAGACAGCAGTATAGGCTTTCAAAGGAGAAAGAAAAATAAGTGGGGTATAGACAAAAAACAACGCCCGTACTTGCAATTAAACTTAAATAGTTATATAATAGGTTTGTTGAAAGGTGATTTGTAGTGATTCAAGTTACTCTTTTCACAATAAAAATTTCATGATTTTCATAAGGAGGAAATCACTAATGGTAGTTAAAGTTGGTATTAACGGTTTCGGACGTATCGGTCGTCTTGCTTTCCGTCGTATCCAAAACGTAGAAGGTGTTGAAGTTACACGCATCAACGACCTTACAGATCCAGTTATGCTTGCACACTTGTTGAAATACGACACAACTCAAGGTCGTTTCGACGGTACTGTTGAAGTTAAAGAAGGTGGATTCGAAGTTAACGGTAAATTCGTTAAAGTTTCTGCTGAACGTGATCCAGAACAAATCGACTGGGCTACTGACGGTGTAGAAATCGTTCTTGAAGCTACTGGTTTCTTTGCTAAGAAAGAAGCAGCTGAAAAACACCTTAAAGGTGGAGCTAAAAAAGTTGTTATCACTGCTCCTGGTGGAAACGACGTTAAAACAGTTGTATTCAACACTAACCACGACGTTCTTGACGGCACTGAAACAGTTATCTCAGGTGCTTCATGTACTACAAACTGCTTGGCTCCAATGGCTAAAGCTCTTCAAGACAACTTTGGTGTTGTTGAAGGATTGATGACTACTATCCACGCTTACACTGGTGACCAAATGATCCTTGACGGACCACACCGTGGTGGTGACCTTCGCCGTGCTCGCGCTGGTGCTGCAAACATCGTTCCTAACTCAACTGGTGCTGCTAAAGCTATCGGTCTTGTAATCCCAGAATTGAACGGTAAACTTGACGGATCTGCACAACGCGTTCCAACTCCAACTGGATCAGTTACTGAATTGGTAGCAGTTCTTGAAAAGAACGTTACTGTTGATGAAGTGAACGCAGCTATGAAAGCAGCTTCAAACGAATCATACGGTTACACAGAAGATCCAATCGTATCTTCAGATATCGTAGGTATGTCTTACGGTTCATTGTTTGACGCAACTCAAACTAAAGTTCTTGACGTTGACGGTAAACAATTGGTTAAAGTTGTATCATGGTACGACAACGAAATGTCATACACTGCACAACTTGTTCGTACTCTTGAATACTTCGCAAAAATCGCTAAATAATTCATGAGTCGATAAAAAGCAAGGCCTCTTGGCCTTGCTTTTCTTATATTGAAGAATGGATGACACAACAATCATCCATTCTTTTTTAATTCTTTTTCAAATGTATCGGAAAGGGTAGTGAAACTTAACTTTTCTAATGTAAACGGATGGGTAAAGGACAGTCGAAAGGCGTGAAGCATAAGCCGATTTGTTTTTGATTTGCTATTATAGAGAGGATCACCCAGGATAGGGAGGTTGTGATGAGAGAGATGCACGCGAATCTGATGTGTTCGCCCTGTCTTTAGTTTGCAACGAACCAAGGAAGTCTTGTTTGGGAATTGCTTTAATCTGCTTACATGTGTTTCAGCATATTGCCCATTTTTTGTATCAACTATTCGTTTTCTACGGTCATGGCGATCACGCCCAATTTTGTCTCTGAAAACAAGTTCTTTGCTGTTGATATTTCCATCAACAAGTGCCCAATATTCCCTAGAAATCTCTTTTTTCTCAAGTAAGCGATTGAGAATAGGTAGGATAAAAGGATTTTTGGCAAAGAGAACTAAGCCACTTGTTTCCATGTCCAGACGATGAACGACATAGCAGGTTTGACCAACATAGGAACTGACATGGTTAAGAAGGGCGATTTCGTTTGGCTGATTACCATGCGTTTTCATCCCCTCGGGTTTGTTTGCAATAATCAAGTGTTGGTCTTGATAAACTTCTTGAACGAGGTTTGGGTTGCCCCAAGGGATTTCTTTTTCGGGATAATCTTCCTCGTCAAAAGTCAACTGGCAAACATCTCCAGGACTTACCATTTCGTTCCAATGAACTTCTCGCTGATTAATCAAAATGTGTTTCTTGATTCTCAAAAAATGACGGATTTTTCTAGGGATGAGGAGTTGCTCCTCTAGTAATTGCTTAACCGTCATTTGAGGTAGAGAGTCTGGTAATGTAAATGTGAATTTCATACAGATATTGTAACAAAAAAAGCCCTATTTGGATAGGAAATAGCTAAATTCTTGTCTTCCTATGATGAAGATGATAAAATAAACGCATGAAATTAGATAAATTATTCGAGAAATTTCTTTCTCTTTTTAAAAAAGAAACAAGTGAACTAGAGGATTCTGATTCTACTAGCTTACGTCGCTCTCGTAGTGATCGAAAAAAATTGGCCCAAGTAGGTCCAATTCGAAAATTCTGGCGTCGCTATCATCTAACAAAGATTGTCCTTATACTAGGTTTGAGTGCAGGCTTGCTAGTTGGAACCTATTTGTTTGCTGTAGCCAAGTCAACCAATGTCAATGATTTGCAAAATGCCTTGAAAACTCGAACTCTCATTTTTGACCGTGAAGAAAAGGAGGCTGGTGCCTTGTCTGGTCAAAAAGGAACTTATGTTGAATTGACTGATATCAGTAAAAATTTGCAGAATGCCGTTATTGCGACAGAAGACCGTTCTTTCTATAAAAATGACGGGATTAACTATGGTCGTTTCTTCTTGGCTATTGTAACTGCTGGCCGTTCAGGTGGTGGTTCTACTATTACCCAACAGCTGGCTAAAAATGCCTATCTGTCGCAGGATCAAACTGTTGAGAGAAAAGCGAAAGAATTTTTCCTTGCCTTAGAATTAACAAAAAAATATAGTAAGGATCAAATTCTAACCATGTACCTTAACAACGCTTATTTTGGAAATGGTGTGTGGGGCGTAGAAGATGCGAGTAAGAAATACTTTGGAGTTTCTGCATCAGAAGTGAGTCTGGATCAAGCTGCGACTCTGGCAGGAATGCTAAAGGGGCCGGAACTGTATAATCCTTTGAATTCCGTAGAAGATTCTACCAATCGTCGCGATACTGTTTTGCAGAATATGGTTGCGGCGGGTTACATTGATAAAAACCAAGAAACCGAAGCTGCAGAAGTTGATATGACTTCGCAATTGCACGATAAGTATGAAGGAAAAATCTCAGATTACCGCTATCCTTCTTACTTTGATGCGGTTGTTAATGAAGCTGTTTCCAAGTATAATCTAACAGAGGAAGAAATTGTCAATAATGGCTACCGCATTTATACAGAGCTGGACCAAAACTATCAAGCAAATATGCAGGTTGTCTATGAAAATACAGCTCTATTTCCGAGGGCAGAGGATGGAACATTTGCTCAATCAGGAAGTGTGGCTCTCGAACCGAAAACAGGTGGAGTTCGTGGAGTTGTCGGTCAGGTTGCTGGCAATGATAAAACTGGATTCCGGAATTTCAACTATGCAACTCAATCAAAACGTAGCCCTGGTTCTACAATTAAGCCTTTAGTTGTTTATACGCCTGCAGTTGAAGCTGGCTGGGCTTTGAATAAGCAGTTGGATAACCATACTATGCAGTATGACAGCTATAAGGTTGATAACTATGCAGGGATCAAAACTAGTCGAGAAGTTCCTATGTATCAAGCCTTGGCAGAATCGCTTAATCTGCCTGCTGTTGCCACTGTTAATGATTTGGGAGTTGATAAGGCTTTTGAGGCGGGCGAAAAATTCGGACTCAATATGGAAAAAGTCGATCGTGTTCTTGGTGTCGCCTTGGGAAGCGGTGTTGAAACCAACCCTCTTCAAATGGCTCAAGCGTATGCTGCTTTTGCAAATGAAGGTTTAATGCCGGAAGCTCATTTTATTAGTAGAATTGAAAATGCTAGTGGGCAGGTTATTGCGAGCCATAAAAATTCACAAAAACGGGTGATTGATAAGTCTGTAGCTGACAAGATGACTAGTATGATGTTGGGGACATTCACCAACGGTACCGGTGTTAGTTCATCGCCTGCAGACTATGTCATGGCAGGAAAAACTGGAACAACTGAAGCTGTTTTCAATCCTGAATACACAAGTGACCAGTGGGTAATTGGTTATACTCCGGATGTAGTGATTAGTCACTGGCTTGGTTTCCCTACCACTGATGAAAGCCACTATCTAGCTGGCTCTACTTCAAACGGTGCAGCCCATGTCTTTAGAAACATTGCAAATACCATTTTACCTTATACGCCAGGAAGTACCTTTACAGTCGAAAATGCTTATAAGCAAAATGGAATTGCACCAGCCAATACAAGAAATCAAGTACAGAGTAATGAAGAAAATCAGGCGGATAATAGCCTGTCTGATATTAGAAGTCGTGCACAAAATCTGGTAGATGAGGCTAGCCGTGCTATCTCGGATGCGAAGATTAAGGAAAAGGCTCAAACGATATGGGATTCGGTAGTCAATCTATTTCGTTAAGATGCTTGTCAAAGCCTAGCTTTCTTGTTATAATAGATAAGATGGAGGCGTTATGGCACTAAAAAAAGCAAGCCTAGCTTGTGCGGTTTGTGGTTCGAGAAACTATTCAATCAAGATCAGTGGAAACCCCAAGCCAACACGACTAGAAGTAAATAAATTTTGTAAACATTGTGGTAAGTACACTACACACAGAGAAACGAGATAGGAGAGAGCGATGCGTTTTATTGGAGATATTTTTAGACTTCTTAAAGACACAACATGGCCAACTCGCAAGGAAAGCTGGAGAGATTTTCGGTCTATCATGGAATACACTGCTTTCTTTGTTGTGATTATTTATATTTTTGACAAGTTGATTGTTTCAGGTTTGATTCGATTTATTAATATTTTTTAGAAGACCTGTGGAGTTATTCACGCTAGAAATCTTCTATTATGAAAGGAAGTATCATGGATAGTTTTGATAAAGGGTGGTTTGTTTTACAAACTTATTCTGGTTATGAAAATAAGGTAAAAGAAAATCTATTACAACGTGCACAAACCTACAATATGTTGGATAATATTCTACGCGTTGAAATTCCAACACAAACAGTGCAAGTTGAAAAAAATGGAAAGAGAAAAGAAATAGAAGAAAATCGCTTTCCAGGTTATGTTCTTGTAGAAATGGTCATGACAGATGAAGCTTGGTTTGTTGTTCGAAACACACCAAACGTTACAGGATTCGTTGGATCTCACGGAAATAGATCAAAACCAACTCCATTATTGGAACAAGAAATTCGTGACATTTTGGTATCTATGGGACAAACTGTTCAAGAATTTGATTTCGATGTTGAGGTTGGTCAAACTGTACGTATTATTGATGGTGCCTTTGCAGATTATACTGGTAAGATTACAGAAATTGATAACAATAAAGTGAAGATGATTATCTCTATGTTTGGTAATGACACAGTTGCAGAAGTAAACCTAAACCAAATTGCAGAATTATAACCCTGAGAGAGGCCTGTCCTCTCTTTTTTGTGCAGTTGAGGCAGTGTAGAGAACAGAATGGGGGAAATGGGACAAAAGTGTTTCTGAATCTGTTAAACTGTATCTAGAAAGGGGAATGTTATGTTTAAAGAATTGTATAAAGAAGTCCAGGGAATTGTATATAAGAGTAGAAAAGAATATTACTTGCATTTATGGGAGTTATCTGATTGGGAGCAAGAGGGTATGATTTGCTTATATGAATTGATTAGTAGAGAAGAAGGAATAATAGAAGATATTCCTCGTTTAAGGAAATATTTTAAGACTAAGTTCCGGAATCGAATTCTAGACTATATCCGTAAGCAAGAAAGTCAAAAACGAAGATATGATAAAGAACCCTATGAAGAAGTAGGTGAGATTAGTCATCGTATAAGTGAGGGAGGTCTGCGTCTAGATGATTATTATCTCTTTCATGAAACGCTAAAAGATTATAGAAACAAACAAAGTAAAGACAAACAAGAAGAGTTAGAACGCGTCTTAAGAAATGAACGTTTCCGAGGGCGTCAAAGAGTGTTAAGAGACTTACGTATTGTATTTAAAGAGTTTGACATTCGTACATACTAGGAAGCCATGCAAAAAATGAAAAAAGATAAAAAAAGTAGTTGACAAAGTATGAAAAGTCTGTATAATAGTAAGAGTTGAAAATAACTCAGGTCCGTTGGTCAAGGGGTTAAGACACCGCCTTTTCACGGCGGTAACACGGGTTCGAATCCCGTACGGACTATGGTATGTTGCGGGTGGAACACTTGATGAAAAAAGATTAAAAAAGTTTCAAAAAAGTGTTGACAAGAAAAAGCAGCTGTGATATACTAATATAGTTGTCACTTGAGAGAAGCGAGTGACAAAGACCTTTGAAAACTGAACAAGACGAACCAATGTGCAGGGCACTACAACTAAGATTGTAGTACTGAACAATGAAAAAACAATAAATCTGTCAGTGACAGAAATGAGTGAGAACTCAAACTTTTAATGAGAGTTTGATCCTGGCTCAGGACGAACGCTGGCGGCGTGCCTAATACATGCAAGTAGAACGCTGAAGGAGGAGCTTGCTTCTCTGGATGAGTTGCGAACGGGTGAGTAACGCGTAGGTAACCTGCCTGGTAGCGGGGGATAACTATTGGAAACGATAGCTAATACCGCATAATAGTAGATGTTGCATGACATTTACTTAAAAGGTGCAATTGCATCACTACCAGATGGACCTGCGTTGTATTAGCTAGTTGGTGGGGTAACGGCTCACCAAGGCGACGATACATAGCCGACCTGAGAGGGTGATCGGCCACACTGGGACTGAGACACGGCCCAGACTCCTACGGGAGGCAGCAGTAGGGAATCTTCGGCAATGGACGGAAGTCTGACCGAGCAACGCCGCGTGAGTGAAGAAGGTTTTCGGATCGTAAAGCTCTGTTGTAAGAGAAGAACGAGTGTGAGAGTGGAAAGTTCACACTGTGACGGTATCTTACCAGAAAGGGACGGCTAACTACGTGCCAGCAGCCGCGGTAATACGTAGGTCCCGAGCGTTGTCCGGATTTATTGGGCGTAAAGCGAGCGCAGGCGGTTAGATAAGTCTGAAGTTAAAGGCTGTGGCTTAACCATAGTACGCTTTGGAAACTGTTTAACTTGAGTGCAAGAGGGGAGAGTGGAATTCCATGTGTAGCGGTGAAATGCGTAGATATATGGAGGAACACCGGTGGCGAAAGCGGCTCTCTGGCTTGTAACTGACGCTGAGGCTCGAAAGCGTGGGGAGCAAACAGGATTAGATACCCTGGTAGTCCACGCCGTAAACGATGAGTGCTAGGTGTTAGACCCTTTCCGGGGTTTAGTGCCGTAGCTAACGCATTAAGCACTCCGCCTGGGGAGTACGACCGCAAGGTTGAAACTCAAAGGAATTGACGGGGGCCCGCACAAGCGGTGGAGCATGTGGTTTAATTCGAAGCAACGCGAAGAACCTTACCAGGTCTTGACATCCCTCTGACCGCTCTAGAGATAGAGCTTTCCTTCGGGACAGAGGTGACAGGTGGTGCATGGTTGTCGTCAGCTCGTGTCGTGAGATGTTGGGTTAAGTCCCGCAACGAGCGCAACCCCTATTGTTAGTTGCCATCATTCAGTTGGGCACTCTAGCGAGACTGCCGGTAATAAACCGGAGGAAGGTGGGGATGACGTCAAATCATCATGCCCCTTATGACCTGGGCTACACACGTGCTACAATGGCTGGTACAACGAGTCGCAAGCCGGTGACGGCAAGCTAATCTCTTAAAGCCAGTCTCAGTTCGGATTGTAGGCTGCAACTCGCCTACATGAAGTCGGAATCGCTAGTAATCGCGGATCAGCACGCCGCGGTGAATACGTTCCCGGGCCTTGTACACACCGCCCGTCACACCACGAGAGTTTGTAACACCCGAAGTCGGTGAGGTAACCGTAAGGAGCCAGCCGCCTAAGGTGGGATAGATGATTGGGGTGAAGTCGTAACAAGGTAGCCGTATCGGAAGGTGCGGCTGGATCACCTCCTTTCTAAGGATAAGGAACTGCGCATTGGTCTTGTTTAGTCTTGAGAGGTCTTGTGGGGCCTTAGCTCAGCTGGGAGAGCGCCTGCTTTGCACGCAGGAGGTCAGCGGTTCGATCCCGCTAGGCTCCATTGGTGAGAGATCACCAAGTAATGCACATTGAAAATTGAATATCTATATCAAATAGTAACAAGAAAATAAACCGAAAACGCTGTAGTATTAATAAGAGTTTATGACTGAAAGGTCAAAAAATAAGGTTAAGTTAATAAGGGCGCACGGTGGATGCCTTGGCACTAGGAGCCGAAGAAGGACGTGACAAACGACGATATGCCTTGGGTAGCTGTAAGTGAGCGATGATCCAGGGATTTCCGAATGGGGGAACCCAACAGGTACTACCTGTTACCCGCATCTGTTAAGGATGTGAGGAGGAAGACGCAGTGAACTGAAACATCTAAGTAGCTGCAGGAAGAGAAAGCAAAAGCGATTGCCTTAGTAGCGGCGAGCGAAACGGCAGGAGGGCAAACCGAAGAGTTTACTCTTCGGGGTTGTAGGACTGCAATGTGGACTCAAGGATTATAGAAGAATGATTTGGGAAGATCAGCCAAAGAGAGTAATAGCCTCGTATTTAAAATAGTCTTTGTACCTAGCAGTATCCTGAGTACGGCGGGACACGTGAAATCCCGTCGGAATCTGGGAGGACCATCTCCCAACCCTAAATACTCCCTAGTGACCGATAGTGAACCAGTACCGTGAGGGAAAGGTGAAAAGCACCCCGGGAGGGGAGTGAAATAGAACCTGAAACCGTGTGCCTACAACAAGTTCGAGCCCGTTAATGGGTGAGAGCGTGCCTTTTGTAGAATGAACCGGCGAGTTACATTATGATGCGAGGTTAAGTTGAAGAGACGGAGCCGTAGGGAAACCGAGTCTGAATAGGGCGCCTTAGTATCATGACGTAGACCCGAAACCATGTGACCTACCCATGAGCAGGTTGTAGGTGCGGTAAGACGCACTGGAGGACCGAACCAGGGCACGTTGAAAAGTGCTTGGATGACTTGTGGGTAGCGGAGAAATTCCAAACGAACTTGGAGATAGCTGGTTCTCTCCGAAATAGCTTTAGGGCTAGCGTCGACATTAAGATTCTTGGAGGTAGAGCACTGTTTGGGTGAGGGGTCCATCCCGGATTACCAATCTCAGATAAACTCCGAATGCCAATGAATTATGGTCGGCTAGTCAGACTGCGAGTGCTAAGATCCGTAGTCGAAAGGGAAACAGCCCAGACCACCAGCTAAGGTCCCAAAATAATTGTTAAGTGGAAAAGGATGTGGGGTTGCACAGACAACTAGGATGTTAGCTTAGAAGCAGCTATTCATTCAAAGAGTGCGTAATAGCTCACTAGTCGAGTGACCCTGCGCCGAAAATGTACCGGGGCTAAAACAATTTACCGAAGCTGTGGATACCTTTATAGGTATGGTAGGAGAGCGTTCTATGTGTGATGAAGGTGTACCGTGAGGAGTGCTGGAACGCATAGAAGTGAGAATGCCGGTATGAGTAGCGAAAGACAGGTGAGAATCCTGTCCACCGTAAGACTAAGGTTTCCAGGGGAAGGCTCGTCCGCCCTGGGTTAGTCGGGACCTAAGGAGAGACCGAAAGGTGTATCCGATGGACAACAGGTTGATATTCCTGTACTAGAGTATGTAGTGATGCAGGGACGCAGTAGGCTAACTAAAGCAGACGATTGGAAGAGTCTGTCTAAGCAGTGAGGTGTGATATGAGTCAAATGCTTATATCTGTAACATTGAGCTGTGATGGGGAGCGAAGTTTAGTAGCGAAGTTAGTGACGTCACACTGCCAAGAAAAGCTTCTAGCGTTTAAAC